>JBEAVX010000644.1:0-8141 GCA_041160755.1 Pseudomonadota bacterium | reverse complement strand
GGCGCGCAAGAGCCAGAGGGGATCGATGGCCTTGGGGCGCTCCACCAGAAAATGCTGCATCGCAGCATCAGGCCCTCGGGTCTCGACGGCCTCGGTCAAGGTGTCCAGCGCGGCGGCGTGCAGGGTGACGCCGAGGGGCTCGGGGCCTCTCCTTGGAGATGACCCGCTTCGACGGCGTGAACGACCCGACGCCCTTCGCCGCCGTGCCCGAGACCCTCGCCGTGAGCCCGTCGAGCTTCACCCTGAGCACCGCCGCCGACCTGGGCGTCGAGTACGGCAGCGCCGCCTGGGCCTGGGATCTCCGGGGTCGCAGCGCCTATAGCGTCGTGCGCACCGCCGACGCCGCCCAAGAGGCCAGCGACGACTGGCGCCTCTCCACCTCCCTCGTCTCCCGGCGCCTCACCCTGCCCCGCGCGCCGGGGGCCTGGGCGCCGTATGGGGAGCTGCTCTACGACAGCGAGTGGACCCCCACCGACGACGGCGCCGGATCGTTCAACCCGCGCCAGGCCGACCTCTCGATGGCCCTGGGCCTCGGCGCCGCGCCGACGCTCACCCTGCGCCGCCTGCGCCTGGGCGGCTTCGCCAACCGCGACCTCAACCAGCTCAGCAGCAAACCCACCGAGGTCGGCCTGCGCTTGGATCTGGAGGCCTCCCGACGCCTCGGCGACGTGGCCCGGCTGAGCGCCTTGGGCGACGTGATGTGGTTCGCCCACACCCAGAACGACGACCCCAGCGACCTCCGCCTGCGCGCCTGGGGTGAGCTGCGCCTGAGCCTGCCCTTGGCCCGGTGGCTAGAGGTCTCGGTGTACAGCCAAGGCTTCGTCGTCTACGGGCGGCACCCGGAGAACGCCGTCTGGGGCGTCGCGAGCACCACCGGGGCCACGCTCACGGCCTCGGGCAGCGCCACCTTGGGCCGTTAGAGGTTGTAGGCCGGGTTGTCGGGGCTGAAGTCGGCGTCGGTGAGGCCCTGGTTCACCTTCACGCCGACGAAGTTGAACCGCTCGACCACCTGCACCTGGCCGTTCATGCGGTCGGTGATCTCAAAGAACACCGGCAGGCCCGTGCGGTCGGCGATGCAGAACTCGGACTTCATCGCGTAGAACCCGGGCTCTTGGTCTTTGGGCATCGTCACCCGGGCGCAGCGGGCGCTCTCGCCGAAGAGCACCCGGGCGCCGAGGTCTTCAGCGGTCAGGGCCAGCTCCGGGCGGCTGCGGGCGAGCTCAAAGTCTTCGCGCACCATCCGCACCGGGAAGGCGAGCCCGGCGTCGAGGATGCTGTGGCGGTTGCCGCGCATCGCCACGGAGCCTTTGGGGTCGAGCGTGAGCGTCGGCACATAGGCCGCCGTGCTCACCAGGAGCTTGCCCCCGGTCAAGGTCGGCGAGTACAGCACCTCGCGGCCGTTGTACCGTTCGCCCACCCAGGTCATGTACACGTCGCCGCCGCGACGCCACTTGATCGCCATGCGCTCTTCAGGGATGAGCCCGCCGTCGGCCCACTCCCGGCGATGCAGGGTGTAGACCGCGTCCTTGACCCCACGCTCAGCGGCGATCATCCGCTCGACGAGGGCCTCGGCGACGGCCTTCGCGGGGTCGTCCCCTTCAGCCTGCGCGCCGGGGACGAGGCAGACCGAGGTGACGAGCACGACGAGCAGCAGGGAGAGAGGGCGCATGAGGCGAGGCTCCGAGATCGATCAGGACGGGGCGAAGGGCGCGCGACGGCGCCGAAGACAGAAGGTCAACACGCCAGCCACCCACAGCCAGCCCGAGGACCGTGGGCTCGTCGCGCAGCCCCCGTCTTTTACGGTCTCCCGCTCAAGCGCGCATCGGCCGCCGGTCTGGTCTTTGCCGGTGTCGCTGAAGGTGACCCACAACGCGCCGCCCGGGTCGAGGGGGCCGGGGATCTTCAACGTCCCTTCGCCGACCTGGCCGAGCGCGCGGGCGATCAGCGCGCCGTCGGCGTCTACGGCGGCGAGGCTCACCCAGGCCTCCGACGCCTCGCCCGGGTCCACGAGCGCGCAGTCGAGCAGCGCCCCGGCGTCGTCCCCGCCGAGCGACACGGCGGCGGCTTGGGTGGTGAAGCGGCCCTCTAGGGCCTCAAACGTCAGCTCGGGCCCGGCGGCCTCGACGAGGGGCGCCTCGGCGTCAGCGCCGCAGGGCAAAGGGGTGGCCGCGTAGTGTTGGCCGTCGTCGCGGGCGCAGGCGAAGAGGTTCCAGGCGCTCCACTCGGCGTAGGTCGCGGCGAAGGGCTGGCCAAACCGCGCCTCGCTCGCCTCGTCCATCCGCACGATCCAGCCGCCGTCGCCGCGCAGGTCTTCCCAGGCGGAGACGGCCAAGGCGTCGTCCGCCGGGCCGCCCAAGCCGTCGGCGCGGCGCTCGGTCCAGAACTTCCAGAAGAAGAAGCCCGCGTACTCAAAGCGCCCGTCTGTGGTCGCGACGGGATCGTCGGGGCTCAGGAGGCGGATGATGTACAAGGCGTCGAGCGCCAAGGTGAGCGCCTCGCTCTCTTCAAGGCGGTACTGGGCCCAGGTCGCGCCGGACTCGTAGAGCCAAGAGTGCAGGCCGACGGTGTAGCCGAACTGCAGGCAGTGGTGAAGCTCGTGCCCGGCGACGCTGCGCAGGATGGCGCCGTCGCCGTCGGTGAGGTCGTTGTTCAGGGAGATGTGGCAGGTGCTCGCCACCCGGGCGTCGTTCGGCGTGGTGGGGTACGCGAAGCCGTTGCCGTCGATGGCGTGGACGTAGACGTCGATGGCGTCCGTACCCCCGCCGCCGTCGTCGCCGACCACGTCGGGCCAGCCCCAGCGCTGGTACAGGCCTCGGGCGCGCTCTAGGCCGCTGAGGATCTCGACGGCCACGTCCGCCACGCCGTCGCCGTTGTCATCGGTGACGCCGCGCAAGGCGTCGGCGCCCTCTAGGGTGTAGTGCAGGCGAAACCGGCCATCTTCGCTGTCGAGGGTGTAGACGCCGTCGCCCAGCGCGGGGCGGCTCGTGGCGCGCTGCACGAGCGCGGCGGAGAGGTCGTCGGGGAGGCAGTCCGTCGGCGTCACTGGGTCACCTCAGCGCGCATCATAGCCCCAGGGCCGAGAAGCCGCCGTCTACGGGCAGCACGACGCCGGTGATCCAGCGCGCGGCGGGCGAACACAAGAACCCGACCGCTTCAGCGACGTCTTCGGGCTCGCCGACCCGGCCCAGAGGGGTGCGGGCGAGGATCGGCCCCCGGCGGGCGGGGTCGTTGAGCACGGGCTCGGCCAGGGGCGTGCGCACATACCAAGGCGCCACGGCGTTCACCCGCACCGGCGCCCACTCCACGGCGGCGAAGCGGGTGAAGCTGTCGATGGCGCCCTTGCTGAGCGCGTAGTGCGCCGTCGAGGTGCGCACGGCGCGGCTCGCCGAGACCGAGCTGAGGTTCACGATGTTGCCGTCTTCAGCGCGCTGCAGCCACGGCAGGGCCCGGCGGCTGAGATCCCAGGCGCTCTCGACGTTGAGCGCCATCAGCGCGCGGAGCTCCTCTAGGCTCAGCTCGGTCGTGGGTTTGCGCAGGTTGCCCCCGGCGTTGTTCACGAGCACGTCCAGGCGCGACCCGGCCTCGGTGAGCGCCCGGATCACGCGGTCGCGGCCCTCCACGCTGGCCACGTCGGCGGAGATCGGCACCACGCCCTCGGCCTCGTCCGCCAGCGCCGCCAGGGGCTCCGGGCGGCGGGCGACGGCGAGCACCGTGGCGCCGCGTCGGGCGAGGTGCAGGCAGATCGCCCGGCCGAGGCCCTCGCTCGCCCCGGTCACCAAGGCCAAGCGGCTCATGGGGTCTCCAGGTCAGCGTCGTCCCAGCTCAACACGACCTTGCCTACGCTCGCGTCGCTGCCGACGTAGGCCAGGGCCTGCTCCACCTCGGCGACGGGCACGACCCGGTCGAGGATCACGCGCAGCGCTCCATCCTCAAAGCTCGGCCAGAGCGCCTCCCGCATGGCGTGGAGCAGGCGCCCCTTCTCGGCCGCCGACCGGCCGCGTAGGGTCGAGCCCTGAACGCGCAGGCGCTTCATCAGCACCCGGCCCAGGTCGATCGGCGCCTCACGCCCGCCCATGAGGCCGATGAGCACCAGACGACCGCCTGCGGCCAGCGCGCGCAGGTTGGTGTCCAGGGCCGAGGCGCCGACCGGGTCCAGGATGACATCGACGCCCTGGCCATGGGTGAAGGCGCGTAGGTCCCCGGCGACGTCTCCCGCGCGGCGATCCGTGGCCCCCGCCGCGCCCAGCTCCAGACAGACCTTGAGCTTCGGCGCGCTCGCCACGGCCCAGACCGGGTTGCCCCACCGCGCGCAGAGCTGCAGCGCCGCCGTGCCCACGCCGCTCGCCGCCGCCCAGATCAACACCCGCTCGCCGGGCTGCAGCGCCCCCTCCTCCTTGAGGTTGAGCCAGGCCGTCGTGAACACCTCCAAGATCGCCGCGCCCTCGACAAACCCCAGGCCGTCGGGGATCGGCAGGCACACCTGGGCGTCACAGACCACGCGGTCTGCGTAGCCGCCCCCGGCGAGGAGCGCGCACACCCGGTCGCCCACGGCGAAGCCCTTCACGCCCTCGCCGAGCGCGATCACGACCCCGGCGCACTCCAGGCCCAACACCGGGCTCGCCCCGGGCGGCGGCGGGTACAGACCGGCGCGCTGCATGAGGTCGGCGCGGTTCACCCCCGAGGCGCGAACGTCGAGGAGCAGCTCGCCGGGCCCGGGCGTCGGGTCGGGGGCGGTCTGGACGCTGAGCGCCCCATCCTGCGAGACATTCACAAACCGCATGATGATCCTCTTCGCTATTTAGAACTTGAATAATGACCAACGGTCAGCTTAGCCGACGCTCTGCAGCACCTTGAGGCTCTTGAGATCCCGGTGGGTGTGCCACCGTAAGTGCTCCGCGAACAGCCACGGCGAGCACTCCAGGGGCGCCTCGTCGATGAGCTCCACCAAGGGCGTGCGCCGGGCGTGCTCCAGCCGGGCGACGTCATCCGCGCTCACGGGCAGGCCGCCGCCGCAGCGGGCGTGGGCCACGCCGCCCAGGCCGACATCGTAGACGAGGGGCTCCTCACCCAAGGCCGCGCCGCAAGACACGCAGCGCGTGAGCTGGGGCGCCAGCCCGGCGAAGGTCAGGGCCTTGGCCTCAAACCCCAGGCGGAAGAGGTCGCTCGGCGGCGCGGAGACCCCGTCGAGCACGGTGAGCGCCACGTCCAAGAGCCCAAACAGCCGCGACTCGTCGTGGCCCTCGCGGGCGAGGTTGAGCCCCCACTCGCACAGGTACGGCAACAAGCAGATGCGGCCCAGATCGTCCCGGCAGCGCGGGCGCCCGTCGAGGAGCTCCGCGCCGTCGAGGTGCCACAGCTCCCCGCGCCCCGGGCGGATCATCACCCGGGCCCGGTCGCCCACGTCCAGAGCCCCGCCAAACCGTCGGGTGGACTTCCGCGCGCCCCGGGCCAAGGTCGGCACGAGGCCCTCCTGGGCGATGAGCAGGCGCAGGATGCGGTCGCTCTCGCCATAGTCGAGGTGACCGAGCACCAGGGCCACACGCTCCTCTGCGGGACCAGCCATCAGAAGCCAAACAGGCGGGTGCAGACCACGAAGTAGACCACGATGGCGATCCAGTCGATGCTCGTGGTGACGAAGGGCCCCGTCGCCACCGCCGGGTCGACGCCGACCTTGTCCAGCGACATCGGGATGAGCGTGCCCAGCACCGCGGAGGTCAACACGGCGAGCACGATGGAGAGCCCCACCGCCGCGCCGAGCTGCCAGTTGGGGTACCGGATGAGGCAGTAGCCCGCGAGGAGCACCGCCAAGGCGACGCCCATCACGAGGCCGACCTGGCCCTCCTTAAACAAGAGCCGGACGGAGCTGGCCCGGTCATACGCCATGCCGCCGACCGCGAGGCCCCGCACGGTCAAGGTCGCGGCCTGGATGCCGACGTTGCCGCCGAGGCCCATCACCAACGGGATGAAGCCCGCGAGCACGGCCTCCCGCGAGAGGGTCTCCTCAAAGAGCCCGATGACCTCGGAGAGCCCGACGCCGCCGACCAAGGTGACGAGCAGCCAGGTGAGCCGTTTGCGGGCCGCGGTCAAGGCCCCGTCGGTGTCGTTCGACGAGTCCTCGGGCACGCCGGCCATCTTGAGCATGTCCTCGGCGGCCTCCTCGCGGACGACGTCGAGCACGTCGTCTACGGTGACGATGCCGAGGAGCTTGCGGGTGTCGTCCACCACGGGGATCGCCAAGAAGCTGTAGCGCTGGGCGATGCGGGCCACCTCCTCCTGATCGGTCTCGGCGGAGACGGCGATCACGTCGGAGGTCATGATCTCGGCCAAGGCCGTGGACGGGCTGTTCATCAAGAGCTGGCGCAGAGACGTGACGCCGACGAGCTGCCCGGCGTCGTTCTCGACGTAGAGGTAAAACACCATCTCGACGTCGCCCTGCTCTTGGAGCGCGGAGATGGCCTCGCGGCAGGTCGTGGCGTCGTTCAGCCGGAACGCCACCGGAGACATGATGCCGCCCGCGCTGTCTTGCGGGTAGGCCATGAGCTCCTCGACGTTCTGCCGGTCGTTCGGCAGCATCCGCTCCAGCAAGCGGCGCTGAAGCTCGTCCGGCAGGCGCTCGATGAGGTCGGCCTGGTCGTCGGGCTCCATCTCGTCGAGCCACTTCGTGAGGCGCTCAAACGGCACCCCGTCGAGGAGCACCCGCAGGGTCTCCTCGTTGCAGATCAACAGCGTCTCGCCCGCGATGGTGTCGGGCAGGTGTTTCACCAGGAACAAACACTCGTTCCGGGTGAGGTGCGCCAACGCCTCGGCGATGTCCGCCGCGGAGGACTTCGTCATCGCCCGCGTGAGCGGCTGGGTGGCCTTCCGCCGCACGAGGCGCCGAATGGCGTCTACGCGGGTCTGGACAAGGTTCATCTCGGCCATAGGCACCTCCTGGCGATCCACCAGGGCTGGGCAGGGGCGATGACCGTCAGCGTCGCGCGTCGTCGATGAAGACCAACCGCCGCGACGCGCTCAGGTTTCCGAGGGGCTCAACGCGGGCGCCGTTGTAGCTGACCCGCAGGCGGGTGAGGTCCGCGACCTCCACCGCCATCTCTGCCGCCAACGGGAACTTGAGCACCCGCTCTTCGCAGGTCGTGTCCAAGCTGGCACACAGCACGGCGTCATAACGCTCTACGCCGTCGATCTCCACGCGAACCTTCACGGGCTCGACGGCCGAGATTCTCAGCCCGCTCTCGGAGTCGGGCACCAGGGGCGCGGGTGACGCGACGGGGGCCTCAGCGACGGCTTCAGCGGTGGCCTCAGCGGAGGCCTCGGCGGCGGGCTCCGGCGGCGCCTCCCCTTCAGCGAGGGCCTCGGGCGTCTCGGCCGGGGCGTCGGTGACCCGGTGGATGATCTGCATGAGCAGAAGCGTGATGATCACCATCGCCGCCGCCGCGGCGAACACGCGCAGCGCCGTGCGGAGCCGCTCTTCAGGCGACTGCGGCGGCGGCGCGTAGGGCGGCGGCGGGAGGCTCACGGCGCGCTCTCTAAGGCCGCGAGCTGGCCCTGGGCGCGCTCGGAGACCGGCGTGCCCGGCCACTGGCCGACCACCTGGGCGAGGGCCATGCGCGCCTCCTCCGTGCGGCCCAACAGGACGAGCAGCTCACCCACCTTCAGGCTCGCCTCGGGGAACTCCGCCGGGCACAACATCACCACGCGGTCCATGGCGTCCAGGGCCTGGCCCGGCTGGGCGGCCTGCTCCAAGGCCAAGCCGAGGTTGTACCAGGCCTGGCAGTAGTTCGGCGCCCGGCGGCTGGCCTCCTCAAGCACCGCCACGGCGCGGTCAAGCTCACCCTCTTGCATCAAGGCGTAGCCGAGGTTGTTGAGGATCTTCGACGTCTCGCGGTAGCTGAGGTCGTTCAGCGCGACCTCCAGGCGCTCGATGGCCTCGGCGTTGCGCCCTGTGCGCTGGAGCATATAGGCGTAGTTGAGGTTGATCTGGGCGTCCTCGGGCTTGAGGCGCAGGGCGCGCTTGAAGGCGTGCTCGGCCTTGTCCGCCGCCCCTCGGCGCAGGTACGCCAGGGCCAAGGTGTGCCAGGCGTCCGCGTTGCGCCGGTGGAGCTTGACGGCCTCCTCCAAAACCGGGATGGCCGACTCGGGGT
>JBEAVX010000637.1:0-4244 GCA_041160755.1 Pseudomonadota bacterium | reverse complement strand
GCCTCTGCTCGTCTGGGCGGGCATCCCCGGCGAGAAGTCTCTGGTGCGCCTGCAGCACGAGGGCATGAACCAAGGCCGCGCCCGCTGGGTCGAGGCCCGCAGCCCCCACCCGGTCCGGGTGCAGCCCCCCTGCGACCGCTATGACCTCTGCGGCGGCTGCCCCTTGATGCACCTCAACGGCGAGGGCCAAGATCGCGCCCGCCGCGCGCTCCTGCGCGACACCTTCAAGGCCCAGGGCCTCGATCTGGACGACGGCGTGATCGATCCGATCGTCGCCTCGCCGCTCGGCGCCTCGGGCTTTCGCCACGTCGTGAAGGTCATGGCGGGCTGGTCCGACCACGGCCACCCCCGCTTCGGCGCCCCCAGCCGGGGCACCCGCTCCGTCGTGCCGATCCCCGAGTGCCTCGTGATCACCCCGGTGCTCCGGGAGGTGATGAAGAAGATGGCCTACCTCGCCATCGACCACGACCTGCGCCCCTGGAGCGACGACGGCCAAGGCGTCGTGCGCTGGATGATCGCCCGGCAGTCCTCCGTCACCGGCGAGGTGCTCGTCACCCTCGTCGCCGGGCGCTCGTCCCCGGGCATCGGCCGCTGGGCCGAGGCGCTCTCCGGGGAGCACGCGGCGGTCACCGGCATCCACCTGCACCTCAACGAGGGCCCGGGCAACGGCATCTTCGGCCGCGACGGCCAGGGCCTCGTGGGCACCACCAACCTTCTGGGCGGCTGGACGATCCCCGAGCGCCTGCACGGCGTGAACCTGCGCGTCGGCCCCGGCGACTTCTACCAGACCAACCCCGGCGTCGCGAACCTCATCGCCCGCGACCTGCTGCAGCTCGCCCAGATCAAGCCCGGCGTGCCCGTCGTCGATCTCTACTGCGGTGTGGGCGGCTTCACCCTGGTGATGGCCAAAGCGGCCGGCTGGGCGATCGGCGTCGAGTCCAACGAGGGCGCCGTGCGCCGCGCCAAAGAGAGCGCCCAGGTCGAGCACATCCCCGCGGAGTTCATCGCCGCCGAGGTCGCCGAGGCCGCGCCCGCCCTCGCCCAACGCCTCGCCGGTCGTCGCCCGGTGGTGCTCGTCAACCCCGCGCGCCGTGGCTTAGAGGACGGCGTCGCCGAGGCGATCCGAAACCTGCGCCCCCGCCGGGTGCTCTACCTGAGCTGCAACCCCAGCGCCTTGGCCCGGGATCTTCGCGGCTTCCAGGCCGAAGGTTGGCGAGTCACCCACATTCGCCCCTACGACATGTTCCCCAACACGGCGCATCTGGAGGTGCTCGCGGTCCTGGAGGCCCCCGTCGTGCCCGAGGAGGACGACGAGGAGCTGCTCCGCGCGCCCCAGCGCCGACGGGTTCGCGCTTGACCGTCCGTTGACATCTCGCGGGAGGGGGCTTCCCTTTGGGCGCCGCGCCTGTCTACAATGCACGGCTCGCCCCCTCGCGTCGGAGCTGACCTCGTGATCTCCCTGCTCTCCATGCTGCTGCTCTCCGCGAACGCCGCGCACGCGGAGACGCCGGTGTTTGTGGCCGACCTCCAGCCCGCCAACGACGACAGCGTCGGGATGGCGGCCCTGGTCACCACCTACCTCACCGACCGCCTCGCCCAAGAGGCCGACCTGCGGGTGATCGACGTCGATGGCGCCCCCCGCGTCGGCGAGATGACCGCGGCGAAGTACCTCACGAGCTGCCCGCCCGGGCAGAGCATCGGCTGCGCGTTCCTCGTCGGTGACGCCGCCGAGGCCGAGTACGCCATCGCCGGGACGCTGGAGAGCTACGGCCAGGCCCACAAGATCGACCTCGTGATCTTGGACGTCGGCGAGGCCCGGGAGGCCGTGAGCTTCACCATCGACCTCGGCCTCGGCGACGAGCAGCAGCTCGCTGAAGACGTCGCCGCGCTGCTCCGGTCGGTGATCGACGGCGAGAGCGGCCTTGAGGAGGACATCCGCGACCTCGGCGGCACGGCCACGGACACCGTCGAGATCGACAAAGACGCCGTCGCCGCCCAGCTCGCCCGGCTCTCTGAAGAGCTCGGCGGCGCGGTGATCGGCGGCCGCGAAGACCGCACCCTGGAGGAGACCGAGTACACCATGGACGACCTCGCGTCGGACATGAACACCGACGGCTCGAAGCCGTGGGAGCAGCTCGGCATGACCCCGGGCGAGTACCTACGCTTCAAGAACTCCGGCCTGCCGCTGTCGTCTTGGAAGAAGCTCTCCGCCGGGCGCCGCTTTCAGCTCCTCATTCGCCCCGCCGTGGGCGTGTCGCGGGGGGCCTGGTCCACCGTCTACGACGGCCGCTACGCGCTGGACCCGTCCTCGCTGGAGATCGTCGAGACCTACGCGTACCAGGCCCGGGTCGGCGGCACGGGGATCGAGGCCGGCGGCTGGGTGGGCTTCGGGCTCACCCCCACGGTTGAGGTCTCCGTCGGCGGCGGCATGAGCACCGGGCGGTTCAGCGCGGCGATCACGCAGGAGATCGTCGGCACGCCGAACCTCGCGGACGAGGCCGAGAGCTTCGGCGCGATCAACGCCTGGGGCGGCGCCCGGGGGTACTGGGTGCCTCGGCCGACGTCTACGGTGCGCCCCGTCGCCGGCGCGGGCGTGATGTTGGCCCGCGGCCCCGGCCTCGACAGCTACCTCGTCCCGCCCGCCCACATGCCGATCTTCGCCGGGCCCTGGCAGGCCATGGCGGAGGTCATCGGCGGCGTAGAGGCCAGCCTCGCCGAGAACGTCGACTTCTACGCCTTGGTGCCCGTGAGCGTGCTCGTCGCCGGGCAGCTCACCGAGACCTACAGCGCTGGGGTTGGCGGTTTGGCCGACAAGGTCACCCCCACGGACCCCTCCCCCATCGGCGCGGGCTTAGAGCTCGGCGTCACCATCCGTCTCTTGGGCAAGGCCGAGAGCGGCGGCTCCTACGAAGAAGAGGGAGACTTGTAAACGGCGCGTTGACGCTTTCGCCCAAGGCGTCTCCCCGGGATACAGGGGCGCTTCTTTCGGAGGACGCCGGCATGGGCCAGCCCGCCGAGCGCGGTCAAGCGACCACCATCTTCGGTCGCTGGGCGCTCTTCATTCTGCGGAACCACCGCGCGGCGACGGCCGTGGTGGCGCTGCTCACGCTCTTGGCGCTCGCCGCGGCCACTCGCCTGACGGTCAACTCCGACCTGCTCGCCTTGATGCCCCCCAAAGATCCAGCGATCATCGCCCTGCGAGCGCTGGAGTCTGAAGAGGGCGGCGTCAACCTCGTCACGGTCACCGTTCGGGGCGAGCGCGCGGCCACGAAGCCGTTCCTCAACGATCTTCAGGCGGCGCTTGAGGCCGACGACAAGGTCGATTACGCCGTCCACGACATCGACGACGAGCTGGCCTGGCGCCTCGGCGTCTTGACCTTCTCCCAAGAGGAGCTCGTCTCGGTTCGGGAGCGCCTTCAGGGCGCGCTCTCCTTGGGCCCGGCGGTGGCGAACCCCTTCATCGCCGCGCGGCTCCTCGATCTCGGCCCGATGACCGAGAAGCTCGGCGGCGCCGACGCGCGGTCGGGGCTCATGTCCAACGGCGACATGGAGCGCCTGGTCATCCGCCCCAACGGCCGGGCGCGGGATCTGCCCTTCGCGCGGTCGCTGATGGCGTTCATCCAGACGACGATCAACACCCTCGACCCGGCCTCCAAGGGCGTCGAGGTCGTCTACATCTCCGGCGCCTACCGCTTCAACGTCGAAGATTACGAGGGCGTGCTCGCCGACTCCAAGCTCACCGGCACGATCAGCCTCGTGCTCGTGCTCGGCCTGATGATCGTCGCGATGCGTGACCTGCGGGCCTTGCTGCTCATCTTCACGCCGCTCATCGTCGGCACGATCTGGTCCTTCGGCTTCGCCGCGATCTCCGTCGGCGTGCTCAACACCTTCACGAGCATCCTCGGCGCCTTGTTGTTGGGCCTCGGCATCGACTTCTCGATCCACCTCTACCTTCGTTATCGGGAGGAGCGGCTCATCAGCTCCACCTTGGAGGAGGCCGTCGCGAGCGCCTGGGACAAGGTGGGGCCGCCGTCCTTCGCCGCCGCCATCACCACGTTCTTCGGCTTCGGGGCCTTGTTGGTGGCGCAGTTCTTGGGCTTCCGCCAGATGGGGCTCCTGCTCTCGTTCGGCGTGCTGCTCTGCTTCTTCGCCGCCCTCACCGTGCTGCCCCTGCTCATCCGTTGGCGCGAGAGCCAGCCGCGTCCCCTGCCCCGCCGCCGCCTGCGCCTGCCCGAGCCCAAGAC
>JBEAVX010000675.1:0-3577 GCA_041160755.1 Pseudomonadota bacterium | reverse complement strand
GCGCTGAGCCCCTCGCCGCCGGGGGTTCGGGCCGCGCGCCAGTCGCCTCCAGCCTGGGCGCAGGCCGCCTCATTCACGAAGGCCGTGGCCATCCCGGCGTACACATCCAGCACGGTCGGGTTTTTCGCAGACGAGCGGTGGGCGGACTCAAACCAGGCGTTGTTCAGCGTGATGTGACAGTGGGCGCACTGCGACGTATTGTCGTTGCGGGTGGGCTCGCCGGGGTCTTGAAAGGCGTACTCGATGTTGTCACTGGTCAAGAAGCGGGTGAGCTCGATGAGCAGCTCCTCCGGGGCGGTGTCTTCGAGATCCGGCAGGTAGATCCCGCCGATTCTCGCCTCGGGGTGAGACGCCATGAGCACCTGCTCGCCCTCGACGTCGAGGCTCGGCGTGACGCGGGCGAGCCCGGCCTCGTCGGTCACCCAGCGCGCGGCGTGGCCTCCTTGGGAGATCCTGGCCCCCGCCGCGGGCGCGCCGTCCAAGGTCACGCGCACGGTGTAGCTGGGCGGGGTCACCGGCGCCGTCTCCGTGACCGGCGTCGCCGTCTCGTCGCGCTCCGGCGTCGGGGACGAGTCTGGGGCCTCCTTCGGCGCGCAGCCCAAGGCCAGAGTCAGCGGCAGGAGCAGGCGTCTCAGCATCTCACCCATCATAGGCGCTCCAGCCGCGCCCCGTGCGGGGACTGCGCGGCGCGGGGCTCAGAGGCGCACGATGGTGTAGGCGTCTCCACCCTCCCCTTCGTTCGCCGGACGCCAAGCGGAGACGTGGGGTGCGCGCGGCAGCCACTCCCGCAGGGCCTTCTTGATCGCGCCGGTGCCGTGGCCATGGAGCAGATAGGCCGCGCTCTGGCCTTGGGAGACCATGCGGTCCAAGAAGTTGCCGACCTCCTCAAGGGCCTCGTCCACCCGTTTTCCGCGCAGATCGCAGGTGTTTGACGCCATGCGGATCCCGGCGATGGACTCGTCTCCGGTGGAGGCGCGGCCCACGGGCGCGCGGCTGGGCTCGGCCTTGGGCTCAGGCTTGGGCGCGGGCTTGGCCTCGGCGACGGGGCGCTCTCGACCGGCGGCGTCTAAGGCGATGAGATCGCTGAGCGAGACCCGGCTCTTGAGCTTGCCCACCTCCACCTCGACCTGGCCCTTCTTCGGCGCCTCGGTCACCCGGCCGATGGTGCCGCCCAGAGACCGCACCCGCACCCGATCTCCGACGCTCAAGGTCTGGGGCGGTGGCTCTTCGTGGGCGGGCACGATCGGCGGCGGCGCGGCGGCGGCCTGCTCGCGCAGGGCCTTGAGCGACTGCAGCGTCTGCCCGGCGAGGCGCAGGTTGGGGTCGCGCTGCAAGGCGGCGATGAGGGCCCGGGCCTGCTCTTCAGCCTCACGCAGGCGCTCTAAGGTGCGGGTGGCCTCTTTGCGGGCGAGCTCGTCGCTCTTGCCGCGGATCCGTTCCCAGCGCTCGGCGAGGTCTTGCTCCTTGGCGGCGAGCTGCTCGTCGCGGTGGCGTAAGGTGCGCTCCAGGCGGTCTACCTCGGCGCGTTGGCCCTCCAGGCGGTCCAGGAGGCCGCCGACCATCCGGGCCTCTTCGCTCATCAGGGCCTCGGCGCGGTCGATCAGCGCGGGATCGAGGCCGAGGCGGCGGGCGGTGGCGAAGGCGTGGGAGGTGCCCACGGCGTCGGCGCGCACCTTGTAGGTGGGGCGACCGTCCTCAAGCTGCACGGCGCCGCTGCGAAAGCGGGGGTCGGACGAGGCGAAGGCCTTGAGATCGGTGTAGTGCGTCGTCACGCCCACCCGGGCGCCCCGGGCGACGGTCTCCTCCAAGACAGCGCGGGCCAAGGCGGCGCCTTGGGTGGGGTCGGTGCCGACGGCGACCTCGTCCAGCAGCACCAAGGCGCCGGGCCGGGCGCGGCGCAGGACCTCCTTGAGCACGAGGATGTGGCCGGAGAAGGTGGAGAGGTCCCCCTCGACGGTCTGGAGGTCGCCGATGTCGGCGATGACGTCGGGGAAGACGTCGCAGCGGCTGCCCTCTTGGGCGGGGATCGGCACCCCGGCGCGGCAGAGCAAGGCCGCGAGGCCCAAGGTCTTGAGCGCGACGGTCTTGCCGCCGGTGTTGGGGCCGGAGAGCACGAGGCCGGGGCGGTCGGGGTCGAGGCGCAGGTCGTTGGGCACCACGGCCACGCCACGAAGCTGGAGCACAGGGTGCCGCGCGTCCTTTAGGGCGATGACACCCTCGCGGCCGACGATGGGCAGATGCCCCCGCAGCTCTTGGCCGAGCTTCATGCGCGCGTGCACGAGGTCGATGCGGGTGGTGGCGTCAAGGGCGGTGAGGATCGGCCCACAAAACCGGCCGACCAAGGACGACAAGGCCCGGAGGATTCGCGCGATCTCCCGCAGGAGCTGGCCCTCCATCTCGCGGATCTTGTTGTTGAGCTCGACGATCTCGGCGGGCTCGATGAACACCGTCTCGCCGGAGCCCGAGGTGTCGTGCACGATGCCGATGCCCGCGCGTTTGGCCTCGGCCTTGATCGGCAAGACGTAGCGGTCGCCGCGCTGGGTGATGTAGCGGTCTTGGAGCACCCCCGCGAGGGTGTCGCCCTTCACCAAGGCGTCTAAGGTGGTGCGCACGCGGTCATGGAGGCCACGGATCGACCGCCGCAGCTCGCCGAGCTCGGGGTAGGTCGCCTCGCTCAGCTCGCCGCGCTCATCAAAGCTCTCGTCGAGGCGCCGGATCAGCTCGGCGTCGAGGACGATCGGCTCGGCGAGGGCGTTGAGCGTCGGGCAGCGCTCACGCCGCTCCGCCGCCCAGTGGCGAAGCGCCTCCATGCCGATCAAGGCCCGGCTGAGATCGATCAGCTCCGGCGGGTCGAGCACCCGGCCTTGGCCCGCGGCCTCGGCGGACGGCCCGACGTCTACCACGCCGCCGACCGGCGCGGCGTCGCCTTCACCGTCGAGCAGGATCGCCTCACGCACGGCGTCGTGAACGCTGAGCACCTCGGCGCGATCTTGGGGCAAGACGAGGCCCAGCGCCGCCGCGGCGCCTCTCGGCGTGCGGGCGTGCGAAGAGAGCCGACCGAGCACGGCGGCCCAGTCCAGGGTGTGCAGGGTGCGCGCGTCGAGGTCCATGGCCGCGCGCTTAACCCGCCCCTGGCGCCATGTCCGCCCGAGACAGACCGAGGGGTCGCTTCACCTTCACCACGACAAGCTCAAGCGTCAACCGAGGTAAGCTCTTGACACGTCCAGCGTTGGGGGACACTCTGGACGGTCTAGAGCGAACACGCTGGGCCCCGCTCAGCCCGCCGAGACACCTGGAGGTCAGCTATGTGGAACCGCGACCGCGCGACCGCGCCCCCCGACGGCCCCTCGCCCGGTGAGGACGACAAGGCGCCCTCCGCTGACGGCCCGCCCTCCTTCGTGATGCCCCGGCCGGTGCGTGGAGGTCCGATGACCTTGGGCTATGAGCTCGGTGAGCTTCCCCGGGGGGAGCTGCTGGGCGAGGAGCCCGGCGTAGGGGTGGGGCCGACGCCTCCGCCCGCGACGCCCGCGCCCGGCGTCTCTTTGGCCGGCCCGCCGCCCCGTCCGGATCTTCGTGC
>JBEAVX010000547.1:0-7115 GCA_041160755.1 Pseudomonadota bacterium | reverse complement strand
CCGCCACGACAAGGCCAACGCCGTGCGCTCGGCGAGCTCCGTCGGCACCTCGGCGTCCTCGCCCAAGGTGTTGAGGAGCTGCTCGGCGAGCTGCCGCGCGCTCATCGGGCGGCCTTCGGGGTCATACGCCGTCGCCCGCCGCAGCACGCCACGAAGGGTCGCGGGCACGGGCAGCCAGCGGGGCGAGCGCTCCGCCGCCGTGAACAGGTCGATGGGGTTCTGATCGGTGATGAGGTTGTACAAGGCGCAGGCCGCGGCGTACACATCGGCGGCGGGGCCCACGGCGCGGGCGTCGAGGCGCTGCTCTGGCGCCATAAAACACATCGAGCCCATGGCGACGTTTGTGCGGGTGGTGCGAAGGTCTCCGTCCCCGCTCAACAAGGCGATGCCAAAGTCGGCGAGGAGCGCGACGCCGCCCGCCCCGATGAGGATGTTCTGGGGCTTGACGTCGCGGTGGATGATGCCCGCCTCGTGGGCGGCCTGGAGCGCGAGGGCGACCTGGGCGATGAGGTGCGTCGCCTCGACCACGGGGAGCGGGCCGTCGCGCTCCAACCGATCGGCGAGGCTGCCGCCTGGGGCGAGCTCCATCACGACGAACGGCGGCGAGTGATCCGCGTTGAGGTCCATCACCCGCAGCACGTTCGGGTGGTTGAGCCGGGCCATCGCCGTGGCCTCGCCCAGAAGCCGCGTGCGCAAGAGCGGGCTCTCCGCCGCCTCGGGCTGAAGCACCTTCACCGCGCGCTCGACCCGCAGCAGCTCATCCCAGGCCCAGAAGACCTTCGCCATGCCGCCTTCGCCCAAGGCGCGCCCGAGGCGATAGCGCCCAGCGAGCAGCTCAGGGAGCGCCGGGGTCGCCGTCATAGGGGCTCAGGATGTGGCGGAGATCAGGTGATCTCCACACGCTCGACGCGGATTCGGATGAAGCGGCGGCGCTTCTCGATACACCAGGCGTCGAGGCCAGCGTCTTCAAGCTCTTTGCGCAGGCGGTGCACGAGCACATGCAGGCCGCCGGGGTTGCCCTGAGACTTCGAGCGCCCCCAGACGCCGAGCTTGATGTCTTCATCGGAGCACCAGCCGCGCTCCCCCTCGGCCAGGCCCGCCTCGGTGTCGGAGACGATCTGGCGCCCCAAGAGGTAGAGCAAGATCGCCCGGTTGCCGGCGACGACGTGGTGGCTCGCGCCGCCGCGCATGTCGCGCAGGGTGGCCTCGGGGCCCGTAGGGCCGTCGATGGCGGCGGTGAGGTGGTAGCCGTAGTGGGTAGACGAGGGGCTGATCGTCGGCGCCCGGGTGGGATCGACCTCGACGACCTTCAGGCTGAGCCCACCGACGACGAACACCTCGCCGAGCTCGATGGGGTGGTCCTCCTCGTTCATGCCCAGGCTGAGCTCGCCGCCGTCGAACACCATCAAGGTGGCCGCGTGGGGCGGCAGAGACTCAACCTTGAGGTGGCAGTTCGCCGCCGAGCCGATGCGCAGGCGGTCGGAGCGAATCGGCACCCGCACGCCGAGCTCGGGGGCCTCGACCACATAGGCCCGGGGGCGATCCTCGCGGCGCGTCACCTCACGCAGGCCCACCTTGAGCTCAAACTCCGTGCCCACGCGCAGGTTGTCGCCGTCACGCAGCTTCGTCGGGCCCGTCGAGCGGGCGTCGTTCACGAAGGTGCCGTTGGACGAGCCGAGGTCTTTGACCCAGGCGCCCTCAGCGTCCACCCACAGCAGCAGGTGGTTCCAAGAGACGTGCCCGTTGGAGAGCACGAGGTCGTTCGTCGGCGCGCGCCCCACGGAGAGCGGGGACTGGCCGAGCGAGACGACGTGCTGTAAGCCGCCGGGCGCCATGAGGATGAGCTGGTCGATACGTTCCATTACAGGAATCTTACCTCATCTCCGCGCACGATTCACCCCCTGCCTCACGCGCGGCCGCGGCCTCCACCTTTCGCCGCGCTGGGTTATCCCCGGCGGATGCAGGAGAAGAAGCCCCGCGTGCCCGCGGACGAGACCCGCGCCCGCCTTCGCGCCGCCGCCGCCGAGCTCCTCCGAGACCGCCCTCCGGGGGAGGTCTCCGTGCGGGAGATCGCCCAGCGCGCCGGGGTGAACCACGGCCTCGTTCACCGCCTCTACGGCAGCAAAGACGAGCTGGTCCTCGCGGTGCTGCGCCAGGTGTTTCGCGAGACCGGCGAGGTGATCGCCGCTCGCGCCGCTGAGGACTTTGAGGGCGCCTTGGCCTCGGGCCTCGACGTGCTCCTGCGAGAGCGCTGGATCGCCGGGGTCATCGCCCACGCCCTGGCCCGTGGGGATCTCCAGAAGCTCCCCGTCGCCTCGATGACCCCGCTGGTGCGCCAGCTCCACGGCGAGCCCCTGGACGATGACCTCGCGGCCTCGGTCGCCTTGGGCGAGGCGGCCGCCTTGGGCTGGATGCTCTTTGAGCCGTTCATCACCCGGGGCTCTAGCCTGCACGCCCTGGCGCCCGACGCCCGCGCGCGCCTGTTCGTGCGGGCCCTCGCCCGCGCCGTCGGCGACCCGAGCCTCGGCCTGTCGTCTCCCCCTGTCGCGGAGGCGCAGAACCCGATAAGCGCGCAGTCCCAACCCGAGGAGTGACTCATGGAGTGGCGCAGCGGCGGCGTAGACGGTGGGCTGTTTCGTGCGGACGCCTTGGCGCGGCCCGGCTGGTACTGGGTCTTGCGCCCCCGCAACGAGGGTGAGCGCCGCTACGACGCCCAGGTCGGCATCCTGCTCCCCGTCTTGGTGCGCGGCGACGAGCGTGTGGTGAGCCCCCTCGCTGACTTGCGCGACCTCAGCCCCGCCAGCCTCACCTGCCTCGACGAGGACACCGGCCGCCGCTACGGCACCTTCTACGTCGGCCCCGTCGCGCCGGGCGCGCTCGTGGGCAGCCTGCGCCACACCCCGGGCCAGGGGTTTCACGGCTACGTCCCCGACCAGCCGGGCTGGGTGTGGGTGCGCACCCGCGCGCCGCTCCAGCATGTAGACGCCGACGGCGTCGGCCCGATCTTTCTGCGCTCCGAGCGCGGCGGCCCGCTCTACGCCTACGCCGCCGAGCGCACCGACGGCAAAGCCGCCGATGTGTGGGAGCTGGGCTTCGCCGAGCCCTTGCTGAGCCCCGGCGGCATCATCGACGCCAGCGGCGAGGTGGAGCGCCGCGAGGCCGAGTTCTTCGGGTCGATCCCCTGCCCCCAGGTGAAGGCCCCGGCGTTCCCCGTCTTGCGGTGACGCTCGGCGGAGGTTCTGGCAAGATAGGGGGGAATGTAGTCAACGACTACAACGGCCGGAGCCCCCATGAGCGACCCCTCCTCCGCATCTCCTGACACCGTGCTGGTCACCTGCGCGCTCACCGGCGTGCTCACGAACCCCAAGCAGCACCCCGTCCCGGTGACCCCCGCCGAGATGGCGGCCCAGGCCAGAGAGGCCGTGGACGCCGGGGCGTCGATCCTGCACCTGCACTTCCGCGACCAGACGCCGGGCCTGGGTCACCTGCCCTCGTGGGATCCTGAGGTCGCCGGGGCCATCGCGGACGCCATCCGCGCGGCCTGCCCCGGCGTGCTGCTCAACTTCTCGACCGGCGTGCTCGGCCCCGATCTCTCTGGCCCCATCGCCTGTTTGCGACGAGGCCGCCCGGAGCTCGCGGCGCTCAACGCCGGGACGCTCAACTACCTCAAGACCCGCAGCGGCGGCGCCTGGGCCTGGCCGCCGATGGTGTTCGACAACCCCGTGGAGAAGGTCGAGGCCTTCGTCACCGAGATGAAGGCGCTCGGCATCCTGCCCGAGTGTGAGTGTTTTGACACCGGCATCGTGCGCTCGATCCCGCTCTACCAGCAGGTCGGGCTCTTGGGCGACGCGCCGAGCGTCAGCTTCGTGATGGGCGTGGCCTCGGGCATGCCCGCGAAGCCCTCCTGGCTGCCCTTGCTCATCGATGAGCTGCCGCCCCGCGCCCGCTGGCAGGTCATCGCCATCGGCCGGGAGGACGTCTGGCCGCTGCACCGCGCCGCCGCCGAGCGCGGGGGCCACCTGCGCACGGGTCTAGAGGACACGTTTTACCTGCCCGACGGCGGGAAGGCCCACGGCAACGGCGCGCTCATCGAGGCCCTGGCCAAGGTGGCGCAGGACGCCGGGCGCAAGGTCGCGAGCCCCGCCGAGGCCCGGGCGCTGTTGGGGATCGCCTGATGTTGCGCCTCGTCTCCCACATCGACACGAAGAGCCCCGAGTTTCGTGAGAACTACGCGGCGAACCTCCAGGCCGTCGAGCGCCTCAACGAGGAGCTCGCCAAGAGCCGCGAGGGCGGCGGGCCGGTGTACAACCAGCGCCACATCGAGCGCGGCAAGCTCCTCCCCCGGGAGCGCATCGAGCGCCTGCTCGACCCGGACTCCTACTTCTTGGAGGTGGCGCCCCTGGCCGGTCGAGACGTAGACCTCATCACCGCCGGGGCGGGCATTGTTGGCGGCGTGGGCGTGGTGAACGGCGTCGAGTGCGCGATCTTCGCGAACGAGTCCACCGTCGCCGGGGGCTCGGTGAACGAGATCGGCGTGATCAAGACCAAACGCCTCGCCGAGATCGCCGCCGAGAACCACCTCCCCTGCGTCTCGTTGATCGAGTCCGGCGGCGCCGACCTCCCCAACCAGTCGCGCATCTTCATCCCCGGCGGCGAGAGCTTCCGCGACATCACCCGGCGCTCCAAGGCGCGTATCCCCACCATCTGCCTCGTCTTCGGCTCGTCCACGGCCGGCGGCGCGTACATCCCCGGCATGAGCGACTACGCCGTGTTCGTGAAGGACGGCGCCAAGGTGTTCTTGGCCGGGCCGCCGCTCGTGAAGATGGCCACGGGTGAGGAGGTAGACGAGGAGGCGCTCGGCGGCGCGGCGATGCACAGCCGGGTGAGCGGCGTGAGCGACTTCTTGGCGGAGGACGAGCTCGACGCCCTGCGCATCGGCCGCGACCTCGTCGGCGCCTTGCGCTGGAAGAAGGAGGGCCCCGAGCCCGGCCCCGTCGAGTCTCCGTACTACGACCCCGACGAGCTCCTCGGCGTGGTGCCGCCCGACTTCCGCCGCCCCTTCGCCGCCCGGGAGGTCATCGCCCGGATGGTGGACGGCAGCCGCTTCTTGGACTTTAAGCCCGAGTACGGCAAGACCTTGGTGACCGGCTTCGCCACCCTGCACGGTTACCGTATCGGCGTGTTGGCGAACGACGGCCCTCTGTTCTCCGAGTCGGCGAACAAAGGCGCACAGTTCATCACCCTGTGTAACCAACAAGACATCCCGATCTTGTTCTTGCAGAACATCACCGGGTTTATGGTGGGCCGCCGGTACGAGGAGGGCGGCATCATCAAGAACGGCGCCAAGATGGTCAACGCCGTCTCCAACTCGACGGTGCCGATGCTCACGGTGATGATCGGCGCGTCCTTTGGCGCGGGCAACTACGCCATGGCCGGTCGGGCGTACAACCCCCGGTTTCTGTTCACCTGGCCGAACCACCGCGTCGCGGTGATGGGCGGGGAGCAGCTCGCCGGGGTGCTCGACATCATCAAACGCGACGCCGCCGCCCGCCGGGGCAAGGCCGTCGATGAGGACCAGCTCGGGTTCATGAAGCAGATGATCACCGAGCAGATCAACCGCGAGTCCGACCCCTACTTCGCCACCGCCCGGCTGTGGGACGACGGGATCCTCGACCCCCGCCAGACCCGCGACGCCTTGGGCATCGCGCTCTCCGCCTGCGCGACGCGGCCCTTCACCGGGACGACGTCTTGGGGCGTCATCCGCCATTGAGGTGCTGAGATGATCCAGAAGCTGCTCATCGCCAACCGTGGCGAGATCGCCGCGCGCATCGCCCGCACCGCCCGCCGTCTGGGCGTCGACACCGTCGCGGTCTACTCCGACCCCGACGCCGAGGCCGTGCATGTGCGCGCCTGTGACGAGGCCATCGCCCTTCACGGCGCCACGGCCGCGGAGACCTACCTCAACATCCCCAAGCTCCTCGACGCCGCCCGCCGCGCGGGCTGTGACGCCGTTCACCCGGGCTACGGCTTCCTCTCCGAGCGGGCGGAGCTGGCCCAGGCCGTCCTCGACGCGGGGCTCATCTGGGTGGGGCCGCGCCCGGAGTCGATCTTGGCCATGGGCGGCAAGGTGAACGCCCGGAGCCGCATGATCGCCGCCGGGGTGCCCGTGGTCCCCGGCAGCCACGATCCAGAGGACGCCGACCGTGTGGGATACCCGCTGATGATCAAGGCCGACGCGGGCGGCGGCGGTCGGGGGATGCGCCTCGTGTACAGCCCCGCCGAGGTCCCCGAGGCCCTGGCCTCCGCGCAGCGGGAGGCGCTGGGCGCGTTCGGCAGCGACCGTGTGTTCTTGGAGCGGTTCATCGCCCGGGGCAAACACATCGAGGTGCAGATCCTTGGCGACACGTTTGGCCGGGTGATCGCGCTGTACGAGCGCGACTGCTCGGCCCAGCGCCGCCACCAGAAGGTCATCGAGGAGGCGCCTTCGCCGTCCGTGTCCCCTGCCCTTCGGGCGCAGATTGAGGCCGCCGCCGTGCGCGCCGCCGAGGCCGTGAGCTACGTCGGCGCGGGCACCGTAGAGCTGCTGCTCTCTGAGGACGGCGCGTTCTACTTCTTGGAGATGAACACCCGCATTCAGGTGGAGCACCCGGTCACCGAGGCCATCACGGGCTGGGATCTCGTGGAGTGGCAGCTTCGGATCGCCGCCGGGGAGCCGCTGCCGAAGGAGCGCCCCGCCCTGCGCGGCGCCGCGATCGAGGCGCGGCTGTACGCTGAAGACCCCGCCGCCCAAGGTCAGCCCCAAGCCGGGACGATCCTCGACTGGTCTGTGCCCGAGGTTGAGGGCCTGCGCATAGACGCCGGGGTGCAGACCGGCAGCGTGGTGAGCGTGTATTACGACCCGATGCTCGCCAAGCTGATCGTCTGGGCGCCGAGCCGGGAGGAGGCGCGGCGACGGCTGATCGCGGCGCTGCGTCGGGCGAGCTGTCTCGGGATTCGCACAAACAAGGCGCAGCTCTTGGCGATCTTGGGGCATCCGGACTTTATCGCGGCCCGGCACCACACCCGCTGGATTGAGGCCGAGGGCGTCACCGGCGCGGGGGAGCTGCCCGCCGCAT
>JBEAVX010000500.1:0-16215 GCA_041160755.1 Pseudomonadota bacterium | reverse complement strand
GGTAGGGAGCGTTCACTCAGCACGGTTGGGGCTGGCGAGGGCCCGGTGCTTGCTGTCCATTCCGCACAGCCTCTGAATCGTGTCGTCAAACTGTGGATTCCATCGCGCCAATACGGGTTGTCCTTGAGGGTTTGAGACGTTCAAAACGAACCACAGGAGCACAGAGGTCTACACACAGAGAAGCTGGTGGTAAGCGAGGACGTCTGCCACGACTCGGAGGGAGAGCGATGACTGGCGGACTGAACCCCCGCCTCTCAACTCCACACAAATCCCACCTGCCCCTCTGTGTCCTCTGTGGTTCAATCTGCTGCGTCTGGGTGAGCTATGGGTGACTCTGCACGGAGGATGTGATCAATGGATCGCTCGTCTGTGGGCGCCGCGCCGTCGTCGTCGCGGTGAAGCTCACGCACGGACACCGGCGCACCGCGCGCTCGTGTGGACCCTCCTGGCCCCACAAGCTCAGCGAACGTCCCGCGCGGTGCTCAACGCCTCACCGACTCAGCCACCACCCACGCGTCTTCTTCTCGACCTTCTCGCCGAAGATCTTCGCCTTGAGCCCGCGCACGTCATCACTCACCGCAGAGCGGGGCGCGTGCTCCACCACGCTCACGCCCTCGTTGAGCGCGCCGTTCACGGCGTCGTAGTCGTTCGCCAGGGTCCACAGGCCGGTCACCTTGAGCTGGGTGGCGATCTCGTCGCGGTCGGGCTTGCGGCGGGGGTTGTAGCGGTTGAGCACGACGTGGAGCTGGTCCTTCTCTAAGCCCATGTCGGTCAGGAGCTTGAGGCGGCGCACGGCGGTGCGTAAGGACACGATCTCTTGATCGGTCACGAGCACGACGTGGCTGGCCTCGGCGAGCACCGCCCGGCCCGCGTCGGCCATCGCCGAGCCCGAATCGACGATGACGTGGGTGAAGGTGCGGCGCAGCACACCCATCAGGGGCGCGATGTCTTGCTCGGTGACGGTGGTGGTGTCGATGTCCTCTTCAGGCTGGGGCAGCACCCACAGGCCGGACTCTTTGCGCACCACGGCGCCGCGCACCTTGTTCACGTCGAGACGGCTGAGGTTCGCCAGGAGGTCGTGGGTCGTGTAGCCCGTCTTGAGGTTGATCGCCGAGAGCAGGTCGCCGCCCGCCTGGTCGAGATCGACGACGACGGCGGCGTTGCGCTTCTCCTGGGCGATGACGTGGGCGAGGCCCAGGGCCACGGTGGTCACGCCGACGCCGCCCCGGCTGCCGGTGACCGTGATGACCTCAGCGCTGCCTTCGCCTTGACCGGCGACCCGCTCGGCGAGCTCGGTGACCACCTCAGCGAGCCGCGCGGCGTCGCGGTAGGGGTGCAGAAGCTCCCGGCAGCCCGCGCGCATGGCGGCGAGGAGGTGGTCCTTCGCGTCGGCGTCGCCCAACATCACCAGCTCCATGCGGGTGTGCGGCGCGATGGAGCGGGCGACGCGTAAGGCGTCCTCAAAGTCGCGGGTGCCGTTCACGAAGAGGAGCTGGGTGCCGACCTCCTCGATGGCGTGCACCGGCGCGTAGTGGTCGGGCCACGCCCCGACGGGCACGGCCACCTGCGCGAGGGCCTGGCGTAGGTGGGCCTCTAAGACGCTGGTGCCGCCGAGCAGTCCGTATCGAACCACAGAGTCTCCGCTGCTTCTCTTGGGGGTGAAGCTGAGAAGAATAACCCGTGGCGGGGCGCGGTGATCAGCGGAGGAGCGGCTGTAAGGCCGGGGCGCGGCGGAACAAGGCGCAGACCGAGGCGATGCGGCTGGCCTGGGCGCGCACATCTTCGGGCTCGTAGACCTCCCCCAAGCGGCGCAGGACGCTCGGCATGTCGTCGCTCTCCATCATCGCCCGCAGGATGAGGGAGGTCGTGTCGTTCAGCTCGACACCCAACGCGTTGGGGTCGTTGGGGTTCTGCGCCGGGGCCAAGGCGAGGCTGCGCACCCACAAGAGCGCGAGCTCCAAGGCGTCTTCGCCGGGGTGGAGCTGGTGAATGGCGTCGAGGAGCGCCTTGCGGTTGGGGAGCGTGAGCATGAGCGCCCACAGGCGGCGGTGCTCCGGGGCCGTCCAGGCGGACTGGCGGCGCAGGAGCCAGTGGCGGCGGACCTCCTCGTCCAAGGCGTCGGCGAAGCGGCGGCCCCAGGTGGGGCTCTGGGCGTTGAGGCCGACGAGCACACGCTCGCGGCGGGTGGGATCGGCGAGGTGCCGGGCGCTCTGCATGAGCAGGTAGAACGCCGAGGCCACGTCCAGGCGGGTGAGGAGCTGGCCCAAGGCGTCGTCGAAGCGGTCCACGGAGAGGTGCTGCATCACCTCCAAGGATTGCTGCTGCAGGCTCACCAGGGCGGGGATCTGGGAGAGGTCCAACGACGCGCCCGGCGTCCAGGTGCGGCGCTCGCCCAAGACCGAAGGGCGGGTGGCGCGCAGGACCAACATCACCGTGGGGTCGTCCAGGGTGACCGAGGTGTGGACCATCTGGCGGCCCGGGGCGGCGGGCCGGGCGTCGCCGGGCTTGAGCCACTCCACACGCTCAAGCTCCAGGCGGCCCCAGGCGAAGCCCTCGTTGATCTCGTCTTCAGGGTCGAACACCCAAGACGAGGCGAGGGCCTGGCCCGAGAGGAGCTGAAACGCGCCGGGCACGCGGTGGCTCTGCAGGCTGGGGTCGGGCTCGCCCAAGACGCGCAGCTCAAACAGGAAGCGGGGCCAGCGGGCGAGGGTGAGGGTGAGCAGGCCCCGGCTGGGCTCCTGGGCGGGCATCTGCCGGGCGGTGAGGACCGAGGCGAGGGTGGACTCCAGCGAGAAGCCCAGGTGCAACATGCCCTCGGAGAGCGCCTGGGCGGCGAGCTCCGGGAAGGCCGCGGCGTCGTAGTGCTGCTCGGCCCACGCGGCGTCGATGGCTTCACCCAAGCTCTGGAGCGCAGACAGCAAGCTCACCTCGTGCGGACTCTTGGATCCCAAACAACCATAACGCGCCCTCGCCGACAAGCCTGAACGCCCGAATGGGGCCGGACGCGGGTTAGACTGGCGGGCATGGAAGCCCTCCTGACGACGATCTCAGAGCTGCTCCAGACGCCGCTGGTGCGCTGGGGCTCGATCACCATCCCCGTCGTGGTGCCCCTGCGCCTGATCTTGGCCGTGGGGCTCGCGCTGTGGGTGGGCGCGCGGCTGGAGGCCTGGCTGCTCGCGCGGCTGGCCAAAGAGAGCGGCGGCGTCACCGAGGTGGACCCCCACGACGACCGGCGCACGGCGGCGCGGCTGGTGCGTTGGCCGTTCGTGCTCATCGCGGCGGTGGCGGCCTTGTCCGACACGGGGCTGAACCTCGACGGGCTGCGGAGGCTCGGGGGACTGGAGCTGGTCCACCTCGGCAGCCTCAAGGTCACGCTCAGCTCGGCCTTGTTGTTCAGCGCGGCCTTGGCCTTCGCCTGGTGGGGCTCCCAGCTCGCCGAGCGTGGGTTCAAGCGGGCCTTCGCCGCCCGGGGCGTCCGCGACGACGGCGGCATCACCGTCACCGGGCGCCTCGTGCACCACGCGGTGATGGCCTTGGGCATCGGCGTGGCCTTGGAGCTCCTGGGCTTCGACCTCTCGGCGCTGTTCGCCGCCGGGGCGATCTTCGCCGTGGGCCTGGGCTTCGCGATGCAGAACATCGTCGAGAACTTCGTCTCGGGCATCATCCTGCTCATGGAGCGCAGCATCAAACCTTCAGACGTGCTGCACCTCAACGGCGAGGACGTGATGGTGAAGCAGCTCGGCGTGCGCTCGACGGTGGTGCTCACCCGGGACGACGAGGACGTCATCGTGCCCAACGCGACCATCGTGCAGGCGATGGTCAAGAACTACAACTACACCGACTCCATCGTGCGGGTGCGGGCGCCGATCGGCGTCTCCTACGGCGCCGACATGGCGCTCGTCGAGCGGGTGCTCCAAGAGGTCGGCGACGCCTCGCCCCACCGGCACCCCTCCCGCGCCTCCGTCGTGATGCTGCGCGCCTTCGGCGCCTCGTCCGTGGACTGGGAGCTGAGCATCTGGATCGACAAGCCCTGGATGCGCCCCACGGCGCTCTCGGATCTCAACAAGGCGATCTGGTTCGCGCTCTTGGCCAACAAGATCCAGATCCCCTTCCCGCAGCTCGACCTGCACGTCGACGACGCGCTCCTGGACCGCCTGCGCCCCCGGCGGGACGAGCCCGCGGACTAGGTCTCGGGTGTAAGCTCAGGGGCGGAGGCCGACGATGGCCACGACCCACCACAACCCCGTGCCCGAGCTGGGCCCCGAGGACGTCGCCGCCTTAGACGCGGAGCTGCGCCTGCGCCTGGGCAGCGGCTTCGAGAGCGCCTTGGCCGATCGCGACCCGGTGACCTGGCGGGGCATGGGGCCGACGATGCGCTGGCGGCGTCGGGGCGTCCCGCTCTTGGGCCTCGCCTTGCCGACCTTCCCCAGCGCCAAGGAGGCCCTGCGGTACGCCCAGACCTGCGAGCAGTACCGGCTGGCCCTGGAGGCCTGTGGGGTGCGGGCGCTGCCGGGGCGCCTGGCCTTGAGCCCCGGGCCGGGGCGCATCACCGGCTGGTGGGTGTGCCACGCGCCGCCCGAGGCCCAGAGCTTGCCGACGCTCTTGCGCCGGGCGAGCCAAGACGAGGCCCGGGTGATCCTGGAGTCCCTCGTGGAGCGGCTGATCACGACGATCCAGCCCAGCCTCGGCCTCGACGGGCGCCTGGACGCCTGGGCGATCCGCGAGGGCGAGCTGTGGGCGCTCACCACCGGGGAGCCCTTGGTGCGTGACGACGCCGGGCGGGATCTCCTCGACCCCGAGGCCCGCCTCGCCTGGCTGCCGGGGATCTCCCGGCCCTTCCTCCGGGCCATCGACCGCGCGGCCTTAGAGCGCTGCTTTCACCCCCGGGGTGCCTTGGCCGATCTGCTCGTGGACGTGCGCGCCTTGGCCGGAGGGCGCTGGCGCCACGAGCTCACCGAGCAGGTGCGCTGCGCCCTGCGCGACCCCATCGACGAGGCCGAGCTCGGCGCCCTGGAGCGCGAGCGCCAGCAGCAAGAGGCCCTGCGGGACCCCCTCTGCCGGTGGATGGCGCGGCTGACGCGGTGAGCCTTATGGCTCGCCGATGAGCGTCTCCCGGGCGGCGAGGCGCATCCAGCTCTGAACGGCGGCCTGCTCCTTGGGGGAGAGGGCCTCGATGCGGGCCATGACGCGCTGCACCCGCTGGGTGACGGCGGCGCGGCTCACGCCTTGGCGGCGGGCGTACTCGGCCTTGCTGGACGAGGCGATCAGCTCCCGCAGGAAGGTCTGATCGGCCTCGTTCAAGGGCACCTCGGGCACCCGCTCGATGATCTCCTGGGGCATGGCGTCTTCGCCGAACCAGGCCAAGACCTCCTCACCCGCGGGGCCCTGGAGCAGGCGGCGCTCGCGCAGGCGGCGCTGGGCGCGCTGCCAGACGCAGCGGTCGGTCACGGTGCGCACGAAGGCGAACAGCTCGCCGAGGCTGTCCCCACGAAAGCGGGTCAGCGCGCCGGTCATCAGGCGCTTGAGCACCTCGGCCACGACCTCCTCGACCTCTTCAGGGCTGAGCAGATCGGACCAGGCGGTCCGGGTCACCGAGCCCGCGCGGGCCTCGATGTACCGCAGGAGCCGCTCAAAAAACTGCCGGGCCTCGGCGGAGTGCCGGTCGGCCATCAAGAGCTGGAGCGCGGCCTGGAGCTCGCTCATGGCTTAGATCCCGTTGGAGATGCCGTCGTCCGAGTCATCGGCCGAGGCATCTCCACCCGAGGGCGCGATTGAGCGACCAGACCCGTCCGGGGGCGTGACCCCCTCACGATCATCCTTGACGGGCTCCTCCACCGCGCAGCTCGGCGGCGGCGAGAAGGCGTGTTTGGCCGTCTCCTCAGCGGCGACGCAGCCGGTCTGCGGGGTGGCGAGCACGAACGACAGGCCCAGGACCGAGAGGAGCTTGAACAGGAGGAGGCTGAGGGTCATGGCAGGGTCTCCAGGCGAAGCAGGGCCAGGTCGGCGTCGTGTAGGATCATGTCGTTGAGCGCGCGGACGATGGGGGCGGGGTAACAGACACGGATCTGGAGGAGGAGCTCTCCGGCCTCGTCGATCTGGCCGAGGCGGAGCATGGCGCAGAGCACGTTGCCGAGGTTCTCCGCGGTGCGCTCGCGCTCGATCGCCCGGGAGAAGTAGTCCAGCGCGACCTCGTAGTGCCCCCGCAGAAACGCGAGCACGCCGCGATGGCGATCGACGGAGGCGAGGTTCGCCGCGAGCTCGGGCCCGCCGAGCTCCAAGGCCGCGAGCTCTTGTTCACCGGCGAGGCGGGCGGCCTCCTCCCACTCCGCGACCCGGGGGTGGGCGGCGATCATGTGCAGGCAGGAGAGGTACTTCACCCGGTCGATGCGCCGCGCGTCGTAGAGCGACCGGGCCTGGGCGCGCACGTCGGAGACGATGAAGTCGCCGGACTCCAGGGCCTCACGGATGGGCTCCAGGGCGAAGCGCTCTTCAGCGGAGACCCGACGCATCGGCGTGAAGTACGCCTCGTCGTCTACCTCTGCGAGCACTCGGGAGAACAGGAGCGCGTGGTCAAGCACCGGGCACCTTCCTTCACCTCGACAGTGTCGCCGGATCTGGGCGGTGTTCACGGCCTTTTTGTCAAAGTGAAGAAAAGGAACAAAAAATGTCGCGGACCTAGGCCCCGGGCGTCAGGCGTCGGCGACCTCGACGCTGTTCTGGGCGAGGAGATCGAGCATTCGGTCGAGCACGAGCTGGCCGCGCTGGTCGAGGCGCTCACACTCCAAGGCGCTCTGGCGCTCGATGGGCTCGGCGAAGGCCACGGACGCGAGGCCGTTGATCAGCGCCGAGGGCGTCTGCGCCTCGGTCAACAGGGCGCTCAGCGTGGGCGCGGCGGCGGGCCAGCGCTGGGCGAGGGTCGAGGTGATCGCGCGGAGGCTCTGCACCTGGCGGACGACGAGGTCGGGGCTCGGGGCCGGGGCGTCGTCCCACAGCTCGCAGCGGCCCAGGCGAAAGGCGTGGGTGGAGGGCAGCTCAGTGATGATCTTCGCCCGGCTCACCCCTTGGAGCACGATGTTGTACCGGCCATCGGCGAGGCGCTGGTGGCGCACGATCTGGCCGACGCCGAGCACGGTGAGCACGGGCGGGTCCCGGGGCTGGTCACGCTCAAAGCCGGGCCGGATCATCACGACCCCCAAGGGCGAGCCCTGGGCGATGCACCAGGAGATCATCTCCCGGTATCGCGGCTCAAAGATGTGCAGGGGCAGGCGTGTGTCGGGGAAGAACACGAGGCCCGGCAACGGGAAGAACGGGAGGCTCTGGAGCTGCGCTTCAACGAGCGCCGGGGGGTTGGTCACGGGGATCACCAGTCGCTCATCCGGGCGGAGCGGACGATTCCACAGGTTCGGAGGAGGGGGCTCGGGCGGTCTCGCGGCGCCGTGCTCGCCCAGGATGAATCTCTGGGCGCCAACTGTTGCAGCCGGAATCTGCATGTTCACCCGCACAGCATACAGGGCCGGCGGGATCACGGCGCGTAGGTCAGCTCCATCAGGGCCACCTCGTCACGAATGCCCTTCACCGTGACGCTGCGGCGGCCCGCCAGGGTGGCGCCCGGCGGCGGCGCCTCAAACAGCCGCGCCTCGACGACGAGGTGCCCTGGCGCGGCCTGGGGTTCGAGGCGCGCGGCGAGGTTCACCGGGGCGCCGATGACCGTGTACTCCATCCGCATCGGCGAGCCCATGTTGCCCTGCACCAGCGGCCCGGCGGCGATCCCCGCGCGCAGCTCCATCGGCTTCGCGCCGCGCTGGGCCAAGGCCTCGTTCACGCCGCGCATCGCCCGGAGGAGCTCCAAGGCGCAGCGCGCGGCGCGGTGGGCGATGGACGCCTCGTCCTCGCCCTCTCGCCCCGGGAACACGACCATGAGCCCATCGCCCATTCGTTTGTCGATGACGCCGCCGTGGCGGCGGATCACCTCGTCCAAGGTGCCGAACAGCAGGTTGAGGTCGCTCAAGACCCGCTCCGGGGGCTCGTTCTCGCAGCGGGGCGTGAAGTTCACCACGTCGGTGAACAAGACGGCGCCTAAGGTGCGGGTGCCGCCAAGGCGCAGCTCCTCTTCAGGGTCGCGCAGGATGCGGTCCACGAGCTCTTCAGGCAGGTAGCCGCTGAGCTTTCGGTTGGCCAAGGCCGTGCGGCGTAAGGTGACGCTGTCGGTGAACAGCCGGGCGTAGCGGGCGTCGGAGCGGGCCAGGGCGGCCTCCAGCTCGATGGCCTCCTCGATGGCGCGGTGGCGGTCGCTCAGGTGTTTCGCCGAGGCGCCGAGGATGCCGAGGCCCCCGGTGAGGAGCGCCCAGGTGGGCATCCCGAGGGTCGCCCAAGCGCCGACGAGGAGCGCGCCGCCGGTGAGCGCCATCGCCGTGACCGAGCGCCAGTCCGAGCGCCCGAAGCCGTAGCTCACGCGGTAGACACAGGCGGGGGTCGGGGAGACGGCGTCATACATACACGCCATGTGCTCGACCTTCAGGTGGCGCTGGCCCCAGACCGTGCCCAGCCCCTCCAAGATCCCGATGCGCGCCCAGCAGTTGCCCGGCACCTGGAGCGTGGCGTCTTTGGGGTCGCGGGGGCCGATCTCCAAGATCGAGTAGCCCGGGCTCTGGGAGAGCACGTTGAGGCGTAAGGTGCGGTTGAAGCGCTGCACCAGCCCCGGCGCGCGCTTGAAGAGCGGCTCCGGCGATCCCAAGGCGCGCAAGAGCGGCCAGTACGGCCCGAGGCGCTCGCGGGTGTAGCCCTGGTGGCCGACGCGCCGCCAGCTCTGCCAGAAGGGATCCTCCCAGGGCGGGATCTCCGCGCGGCCCGTGAGGCGGCGCTGTATCCCCAGCACGAGGTCATAGTGGAAACGGTTGGAGACCCAGCCGTCGAGGTCAAAGAACGACTCCCGGGCGAGCCCGGCCTCGGCGCAGGCCTCGGCGACCATCGCCGCGCCGTGGGCGCGCTCCAGCTCAGCGAGGATCCCGGCGACGAGCCGCGCGCTCATGTCGGGCGCGCGCAGGAGCTCCCGGTCACGGACGCGTGGGCTCCCCGAGGGCGCGAGGTCTTGGCCTGGGAGGATGCTCGGCACGGCGGGCCTCTTGGGAGACCCGCCATTCTAAGCGAAGGGCTCCGAGAACGATTTGAAGAGAGAGAGTGAGGCCCTCCTGGCTCCCGATGAAAAGAATACCGGGAGTGGGGGGAGGCATGATATGCAAATGGGGGTTCGGTCAGACTGAAGTTGCGCGCATGAGGCTCCCCCGATGACACAGCCGCTCGCTCTGGAAGGACAGGATCTCGCGCTTGAGCTCTACGCGCTGCTGCGCGATCTCGATCCCGCGGCTTGGCGCGATGATCTAGAGCAGGTTGTGCGCAGACGGCTGGATGAGATCTCGGCCCGGCTCGACGAGCTGGTGGCGGAGATGCCCTCGGCGGACGCCCACATCGGCAAGCTCCGGGCCCTGCTCGCCCAGCTCTCGGCGCTGATCGACGAGTACACCCCCAACCCCGACCTCACCGCCGCCGAGCTGCGCGCCCAGTGGCAGGCCCTGCGCGCCCGGCTTCAGCCCGGCTACGAGGAGCTCGCCGCCGCCCTGCGGGAGTACGCGCTCCACGTCCCGAGCCTGCGGCCCACGAACTACGCGCGAAACGTGCTGCACGTCAGCTCGGGCCTGTTGGGCGTCGTCGTGATCCAGCATGTGCTCACCGGCGACCGCATGGTCTGGGTGGCGACGGCCTTGGCGATCTTCGCCTGGGGCCTGGAGCTCTCCCGGCGCCGCAGCGAGGCCGTCAACCGCCTGTGCATGAAGGTGCTGGGCAAGGTGGCGCACCCCCACGAGGCCAAGCGGGTGAACTCCTCGACCTGGTACTGCACCGCGCTCATGGGCCTCTCGTGGACGTTTGACCCGCTCCTCGCCAGCCTCGCGGTGATCGTGCTCGGCGTGGCCGACCCCGCCGCGGCGATCATCGGGCGGCGCTATGGCCGGGTGCGCTTCTCCAACGGGCGCTCTCTGGAGGGCAGCCTCGCCTTTGTCGGCGTCGGGGCCTTAGGCGCCTTGGCTGTGCTCGCGGTGTATTACCCCGACGTGTCCTTCGGGGTGGCCGTGGGCCTCTCCGTCGTCGGCGCCTTGGCCGGGGCCGTCGCCGAGCAGGTCAGCCGCACGCTCGACGACAACCTCTCGATCCCGCTCTCCGTGGCCGCAGGCGCGGGCTTGCTCGCCTTCTTGATCGGCCTCTGATGCGCCCGCTGGCCCTGCTGCTCGCCTTGGTGTGGAGCGGCGGCGCCTGGGCCGCGCGCCCTGAGCTCGTCGGCGCCTGGGTGCTCGACGAGGCGCGCTCGCAGAGCATGGACCCGATCTTAGAGGCCCGGGGCGTGTCGTGGTTTGAGCGCCAGGCGATGTCGTGGATCGACCTCACGACGATCCTCTCCGTGGAGGGCGACGCGCTCATCGTCGCCGTGGAGTCCTCGGTCTACTCCCGCAGCGACCGCTACGTCGGCGACGGCCAGGTGCGGGTGATCCAGAGCGAACGAGAGGGCACGCTCAAGCAGTCCTGCCGCTGGACGGACACGGCCTTCATCGTCGAGACCGAGCTGACCCTGCCCGACGGTCGCCCGGCGCTGTGGCGCGTCACCCGCAGCGTCACCGCCGATGGCGCGACCTTGCTCTACGACGCCGAGCTGCGCATCACCGGCGGCGAGACGCTGACCGCCCGCCGGGTGATGACCCGGGCCCCGACGCCCTGAGCGCGGCCTACTTCTTCGGCGGCGCCTCAAGGCCGGGCTGGCTCTGGCTGTAGGCGCAGCGCGTCTCTCCCTGCACCTCGACCAGGCTCGACCGGCCACCCTCCCACACAAGCTCCGTGGGCCGGGGCAGGCCTTGGGGGCCCCCTTGGGTCTCGGTGAAGATCACCCGATCGGCGTCCTCCTTCCAGGTGCCTTGGGTGTTCACGACGCCCGACCACACACACTTCGCGTCGGGGGGGCAGGGCGAGACCAGCTCCTCGGTGGTGTAGGAGAAGTCGGGGTTCAGCGTGACGTTTCGGGGGTAGCTGCGCTCCCCACAGGACGGGCTCGTCCAGGTGATGAACGAGGCGCCGGGGGTGACCTCGGCGGGCATCGGCGGCGGTGGCGGCGGCGTCGTGGCGCTGATCACCTCGCCCGGCGGCCCCGGCGGCGGTGGCGGCGGCGGGGAGTCTGGGGAGCTGCCCCGGCAGGCGGTGAAGGTCAGCACGGTCAAGAAGAGCGCGGTCATCGGGGCTCCCAGGGGCGTCACGCCCGCCGTCGGATTATGGGCAGCGGGCGGAGGTGAACATGAGAAGTGGTCTTGAGGTCTTCGTCGAGGAGTACGCCGAGAAGTACCGGGGCGCGCGGATCGGCCTGTGCTGCAACCCCACGGCCGTCGATCGTACCTATATCCACGCCATCGACCTGCTGCAGAGCAAGGGCCTCCCGCTCAAGCGCCTGTTCGGGCCGGAGCACGGCATCTCCGCCACGGCGCAAGACATGATCGGCGTCACCGACGGCGACGGCGGCGTGGCCCCGGGGGTCGAGACCGTCTCCCTCTACGGCGACACCGTCGAGTCTCTGCGGCCTCCGGCCTCGTCTTTGGCCGATCTCGACCTGCTCTTGTTCGACGTTCAAGACATCGGCTCGCGCTACTACACCTTCCAGGCCACCTTGGGCTACATCATGGAGGTCGCGGCCACGACGGGCACCCCGGTGGTCGTGCTCGACCGGCCCAACCCCATCAACGGCGTCGCGATGGAGGGCAACCTCGTCCGCAAGGGCTACGAGAGCTTCGTCTCGGCGTACAACCTGCCCAACCGCCACGCCATGACCATGGGCGAGCTGGCGGCCTACTTCCGCCGGGTCGTCGGCATCCAGGCCAACGTCGAGATCATCCGCTGCGAGGGCTGGGACCGCGCCACCTGGCTCGACCAGACGCCCCTGCCCTGGGTCATCCCCAGCCCGAACATGCCCACCTTAGAGACCGCGGCGATCTACCCCGGGATGTGCCTCATCGAGGGCACCAACCTGAGCGAAGGGCGCGGCACCACCCGGCCCTTCCACTTCGTCGGCGCGCCCTGGCTGCGCCCGGGCCGTTTCGCCGAGCTGTGCCGCAAAGGCGCCTTCGACGCGGGCTTAGAGGGCGTCGCCTTCCGGCCCATCGAGTTCTTCCCCCAGTTCCAAAAACACGCCAAGCAGACCTGCGGCGGCGTCGAGATTCACGTCACCGACCGCGACGCCATGGAGCCCCTGCTCTTGGGCCTCGTCGTCCTGGAGGCCGCGCGCCGCGCCGACCCCGCGCGTTTCGCCTGGCGCACCGAGGTCTACGAGTTCGTGAAGGAGCCCATCGCCATCGACCTGCTCTGCGGCGGCGCCGAGGCGCGCCTGGGCATCGAGGCTGGCGTGTCGCCCCGTGAGCTGGTGAACGGCTGGCTGCCCGAGCTGGAGGAGTGGAAGCCTCTCCGCGAGGCTTGCCTGCTGTACTAGGCCTCGCCCGCGCAGCTCACCCCCCTCGCCACACGACGAGGGGGGCGCAGCGCGCGTCGATCAGGCGAAGAGGACCTCATCCATGCAGGACTCGTCGCCGCTGCGGATGGTCTTCGAGAGCGCCTGGGCCTTGGGCAACATCTGGTTGACGTAGAACTTCAGGTTCAGGACCTTGCCCTTGTAGAACGCCACGTCGTCGCCGCTGGCGCCGTTGTCGAGGGCGGCCTGGGCGACGTGGGCCTGCTCCAAGGCGTGAACGCCCAAGATGACCGTGCCGAAGAGCTCCTGGAACGAGACGGCGTGCAGCATCACCGCGTCGAGGCGGCCTTCAGCGCCGACGGCGCCCAGGTGCATCGCCGCCGCGCCCAAGGCGTCCCGGGCCTTGTCGATCGCCGTGACCTCCTCGTCGAACTTGCCCGTGGCCTTCACGCGGTCGATGACCTCGCCGGACTCGGCGAGCCACTGCATGAACAACATGCCCGAGCCCTTGCGCATCTTCCGGCCGAGCAGGTCCATCGCCTGAATGCCGTTGGTGCCCTCGTAGATCGAGGCGATCTTGTTGTCGCGGACGTGCTGCTCGACGGGGTACTCGCCGATGTAGCCGTAACCGCCGAAGGTCTGGAGCGCGGTGACGCAGACCTCAAAGCCGAGGTCGGTGCAGTGGGCCTTGCAGATCGGGGTGAGCAGCTCGACGATGTTGAGGTGGGCCTTGGCCTCGTCGGCGTCGGCGGTGTTCTCGGCGAGGGTGAGGCGCTGCGCCGTGGCGTAGAGCAAAGAGCGCATCGTCTCGACGGACACCTTCATGCGCATGAGCATCCGGCGCACGTCGGGGTGGTTGACGATGGTGACCCGGGGGGCGTCGCCGTTGTTCATGTCCTTGATCGAGGTGCCCTGGACACGATCCTTGGCGTAAGAGAGCGCGTTGAGGTACGCCGCCGAGGCCGAGGAGATGCCCTGGATGCCGACGGCGATGCGGGCCTCGTTCATCATGTGGAACATGATGCGCATCCCGTCGCCCTCACTGCCGATGATCCAGCCCTTACACGCGCCCGTCGCGCCGAGCGCCAAGACGCAGGTCGCCGAGCCGTTGAGGCCCATCTTGTGCTCGATGGAGACGACCTTGGCGTCGTTGCGTTTGCCGTCGAAGAAGTCGAACTTCGGCACGGCGAACAGCGAGAGGCCCTTCGTGCCCGCCGGGGCGCCGGGGACGCGGGCGAGGACGAGGTGAACGATGTTGGAGGTGAGGTCTTGATCACCGCCGGTGATGAAGATCTTCTCGCCTTCGAGGTGGTAGAGCCCGGCCTCGTCCGTGGGCGTGGCCCGGCAGCGGTTGTCGCCGACCGCGCTGCCCGCGCCGGCTTCAGTGAGGCACATCGTGCCGCCCCACTCGCCGGAGAACAGCTTCTGGAGGCAGATCTCGTTGAGCCACTTGGGGCCATACTCGACGAGCAGGTTGCCGACGCCGCGGGAGAGCCCGCCGTAGGTGGAGAGCGCCGGGCCCGCGCCGGTCATCATCTCGGCGGCGGCCATGCCCAGCACCGGGGGCAAGCCCGCGCCGCCGAGGTCCGTCGGCGCCATGAGGCCCACCCAGCCGTTCTCGGCGAGGAGCTTCCAGGCCTCTTTGTAGCCCTTGGGCGTGGTCACGTTGCCGTCGCCGTCGAGCTTACACTTCTCACGATCCCCGGCGACGTTGACCGGCCAGATCACGTCCTTGGCGATGCGCGCGGCCTCCTCCAAGAGCGCGCCGCAGGTGTCCTGGTCGAAGTCGGCGTACTTCGGCTGGGTGGCTTGCCAGTCCTGGACCTTGAGCTGCTCAAAGAGCACGAAGTGAAGGTCGCGGAGATCGACGTTGTAACCAGTGGCGCTCATCGGGCCTCCCTTGATGAAATGAATGAATGGTCATTCAGAGATAGGGAGAGGATAACCCACGACGCGGGGGCCCTCGCACAAAAAAAGTGAAGACCTGTGCGCGGTGTCAAGGCCAGGGCTGTCCGACCCCCCGGCCTAGGAGAAGAGCGCGACCAGAGCCTCTTTGAGCGTGCGCACGCCGATGACCTCGACGCCCTCGGGGGCGGCCTCGGCGGCGGCGGCGGGGATCACGACCCGGCGAAAGCCGTGGCGCGCGGCCTCGGCGAGGCGTGGGCCGGGGTGGGCGACCCCACGAACCTCGCCGACGAGGCCCACCTCGCCGAAGACGAGGGTGTCGGGCGGCAGGGCCCGATCCCGCAAGGAGCCCACGAGCGCGGCGGCGATGGCGAGGTCGGCGGCGGGCTCGGGCAGGCGCAGGCCCCCGGCGGCGGAGACGAACACGTCCCGATCGTGGAGGTGTTGGCCGAGCTTGCCGAGCACGGCGATGAGCATCGAGAGGCGGCCCTTGTCGAGGCCCAAGGACGTGCGACCCGGCGTGGACGGCGTCGGGCGGCCCACGAGGGCCTGGACCTCGGCGAGCAGGGGGCGGCTGCCCTCCATGGCCGAGGTGACGACGGTGCCTGGGGCCTCGGCCACACGCTCGGCGAGCAGCCGCGCCGAGGCGTCGGGCACCTCGACGAGGCCGACGTCGCGCATCTCGAAGAAGCCGAGCTCTCCGGTGGCCCCGAAGCGGTTCTTGTGGCTGCGCAGCACCCGCAGAGGGCTCATGCCGTCGCCCTCAAAGTAGAGCACGGCGTCGACGAGGTGCTCCAGCGTTTTGGGCCCGGCGAGGCCGCCGTCTTTGGTGATGTGGCCGACGAGGAAGGTGGCGATGTCGAGGCCCTTCGCCACCTGCATCGCCCGGGTCGCGACCTCCCGCACCTGGAGGATGCTCCCGGGCACCCCTTCAGCGCTGCGGCTGGTCAAGGTCTGCACCGAGTCCAACACCAAGGCCCGGGGCTTCACCTGGTCCAAGGCGTCAAAGACGCGGTCGAGCTCGGTCTCGGCGAGGAGGAAGAGGGTGTCGCCTTGAATGCCCAGGCGCTCGGCGCGCAGGCGCACCTGCCGGGCGGACTCTTCAGCGGAGACGTAGAGCGTGGGCAGGCCCCGGCGAGAGAAGCGGTCGAGCACGGTGAGGAGCAGGGTGGACTTGCCGACGCCCGGGTCGCCGCCGAGCAGGGTCAACGAGCCGGTGACGAGGCCGCCGCCGAGCACACGGTCGAGCTCGCCGACGCCGGTGCGCAGGCGGACCTCTCCTTCGCCGGTGTCCGCCGAACGAATGGGCATCGGGACGGCGACGCCCAGGGCGCGACCGCTGCCGCCGCTGGGCAGAGGGCGGCTGTTCGCCGTGGGCGCGCGCTGCTCGACGAGGCTGTCCCACGCGCCGCACTCGGGGCAGCGCCCGAGCCACTTCGTCGAGTTGAATCCGCACGCCTGGCAGACGTGAACGCTCTTGTCTTTGGCCATGATCAGGACTCCGCTTGGCCGGGCGGTGGCGAGCCCTCAGCCCTAACCCGGTCCACGGCGCTGGGTAGGGTCACAGCAGGCCAAGAACTGTCCGGGCGGGTCGAGGGGCAGACGGGATAGAGCCTGGGGATGTCTCCGGTCGTGCCCGATCCCGCCGCCCGAGCGCGCCTTCGAGGCGTCGTCTTCGCCGTGGTCTTGGTGCAGCTCGTGCCGGCCCTGGAGCTGCTCTCGGGGTGGTGGCGCCCGGCCCTCGGCCAGCCGGTGCGTGTCGGGGACGCCTTGGTCGAGGGCCTCCTCTTGGGGGCGCTCACGGCGCTGCTCTACCT
>JBEAVX010000454.1:0-4751 GCA_041160755.1 Pseudomonadota bacterium | reverse complement strand
TCTGTCGCGGCCCCCCGCTGCGGTCATCGGGATGAGCGCCCGCGCCATCGTCGAGGCCGTGCGGGGTGGGGAGCGCAGCGCCCGACAGGTCATCGAGGACGCCCTGGCGCGCCTCGACGCCGCCGCGCCCCTGAACGCCGTCGCCACCTTCGACGCCGAGCGCGCCCTCGCCGAGGCGGACTCCCTCGACGCCGCCCGGGCCGCCGGGCAGGCCCTCGGCCCCTTGGCGGGCGTGCCGCTGATCCTCAAGGACAACCTCTGGGACGCGGGCGTGGAGTGCTCCGCCGCCAGCGAGAGCCTCGTGGGGTTCATCCCGCCAGACACCGCCACGGTCCTGCGCCGCCTTCGCGCCGCCGGGGCCATCGTGCTCGCCCGGGGGAACATGGATGAGCTGGGCATGGGCAGCCTCACCGCCTCATCGCGGTTCGGCCCGGCGAAGAACCCCCACGATCTCCGCCGATCCCCCGGCGGCAGCTCCGGGGGCAACGCCGCCTTGGTGGCCGCCGGGGTCGCGCCCATCGCCATCGGCAGCGACACCGGCGGGAGCATCCGCCAGCCCGCGTCTTGGTGTGGGGTCTACGGCCTTCGCCCCACCCGCGGCGTGCTCTCGCGCTGGGGGCTCGTGCCGTTGGCCTCGTCGATGGACACCGTCGGCGCGCTCACGACGTGCCCCGAGGACCTCGCCTGCTGCCTCGACGTGATGCTCGGCGCCGATCCCCTCGACCACACGACGACCCCACGCCCCGCCTGGCGCCTTCAGTTCGCGATGCGAGAGCCCCCCCAGGGCCTCCGGGTGGGCCTGATGGTCACCCCCGACGCCGAGGCCGACGCCGAGGTCGTGGCCCAGGTGGAGCGCGCCGCCAGCGTGCTTGGCGCCATGGGCGCGATCGTCGATCGGGTGCGGTTTGTCGGGCTCCCCGAGGCGCTTCTGGCCTACAGCGCGCTGTGCGCCGTCGAGGCCGCGTCCAACCTCGCGCGTTTTGACGGGCAGCGGTTCGGGCGACCGGCGTCCGGGGACGACGCCGAGGCCCAGGCCACGAGCGCCCGGGCTCGTTTTGGCGACGAGGTGCGCCGCCGGGTGCTCCTCGGCCACGCGCTGGGGGACGATCGCCACCGACGCGCGCTGGCCACCCAAGGCCGCGTCACCGAGGCGATCGTGCGGCACTTGGACCACCACGATCTGCTCCTCTGCCCCACCACGCCCACCGTCGCGGCGCTGCACGGCGACGACGAGGCCGCGCGCCTGGCGGACCTGTTCACCGCCCCGGCGAGCCTCTCCGGGCGACCGGCGCTCTCGGTGCCCTTCGGCATGGCCGAGGGCCTCCCCGTGGGGGTTCAGCTCATCGGCCGGGCGTATGGCGAGGAGGCGCTGTTCACCGCCGCCGCCGCGCTGCACACCCAGCGCGCCTCAGTCCCAGAGGCCGTCGAGGTTCAGCCGAGACTCTAAGAGGTCGGCCAAGGCGTCGTACTGCTGGTGCCGCACCGACCGGGGCAAGGGCCCGAGGGGATCCGAGGTGAGGTCAAGGCCACGCCGGGCGCGCAGGCCGTCGAGGAGCACCCGGCGGTGGCGCGGATCGGCGAGGCTCACCGTACCCGAGAAGCCCAAGGCGCCGAGCACCCGGGCGAGCTCCGGCGAGGGGTCCCAGCGGCCACCGTTGAAGGTGAGCGTCGGGATGCCCCGGCCGCCGATCGCCGCGAGGCCGCGGTCGAGGCCGGTCTGGGCGCAGAAGGTGGAGAAGGCGGGGTCGGTCGGCGGCGCGGGGAGGAGCAAGAGGTCGGGGTTGCCCAGGCCGACCGCCGTTCGCGCGTCGCGTAAGCCCACGCCGTGCTCGCCACGGAGCTGATCCACCTCAGCGGCGGCGCCTTCACCCGGCCAACGCACGGCGCAGAAGTCCAGCGCGCCCAAGAGCGGCGAGCGCCCGGGCTCCTCAAAGATCAGGCTGTCGCCGGGCTCGATGAGGATCTCCGACGCCACGGGGATCACCCCACGCACCTTCACCCGGGTCATCGCCTCTAGCTGGCGCACGCCGGGGGTGAGGCGCTCGTCGGGGCCGCCCGCGCGGTTGATCACGAAGCCCTTCACCCGGCTCCGATCCGCCTGGTCGAGCAAGGAGTAGGTGCCGAAGAGGCTCGCGAACACGCCGCCGCGCTCCATGTCGCCGAGCAGGAGCACCCGGGCGTCGGTGTGGTGCGCCATGTGCATGTTCGCGAGGTCACGGCCCCGCTCGTTGATCTCCGCCGGAGAGCCCGCGCCCTCGATGATCAGCAGCTCATGCCGTGAGGCGAGGCGGTCGTAAGAGCTGGAGATCGTAGACCAGAGCCGCTCCCGCCGCCCGCGAAACGCCGCGAGCTTCCAGGTGCCCTCGGGGCGACCCAAGAGCACGAGCTCCTCCTCGTCCCCGTCGGACTTCACGAGCACGGGGTTCATGTCCACCGTCGGCGAGATGCCGCAGGCCTCGGCCTGCACCGCCTGGGCCCGGCCGATCTCGCCGGGGAGACCGTCGGGCGCGCCCTCGGCCTCAGCGGTGTTGCTGGAGAAGTTGATCGCCTTGAACGGCGCGACGGAGACCCCACGCCGATGAAACAGGCGGCAGAGCCCCGTACACAGCCACGACTTCCCGACTCCAGAGGACGTACCCAGCACCATCAGCGCGCGACTCGCCACAGCTCACCTCAGCTCGTAAGATTCATTCTACGACGGCGCAGGGCCAAGGCGCCCAAGGCCACGAGGCCCACGGCCGAGCCTCCACCCTCGACGGCGCCACACTGCGCGGAGAGCGCCGGGGTAATGCCCGTCCACACCGAGGGCTTCACGCCGTACTGGCAGATGCGATCGGGGTCGGCCACCATGCCCTCGCCGCACACGGGCAGCACCCCCTCCAGCACCGAGTCATGGCGGATGTAGCGGACCTGGGTGTTCTCGACGTAGCCCATGCTGTAGAGCATGAGGTCCTCGTTGATCTGCTCAGGCGCGTAGCGCATCCGGATGCGGGAGATGGCGAAGGACGGCAGGCCGCCCGACCAGGAGTCCACCTCGTCCCACTCAAAGCCGAGGCCCGCCAGAGTCGTCTCCGGGACGGGGATCTCCAGGCTCTCCGGCGGGCAGGGGTCGCAGTGGGGGCCCCAGGGCGACACGTTCCAGGCGTACTCCAGAAGCCAGGTGGCCTCGCCGGGCCCCTCTGGGGTGAGGGTCGTGTTCAGCACGTCGTCGTAGAACGGCGAGAACGAGCCATCGGCGAGCTCTCGGGACATACACTCGTCGTCGATGTAGACCCGGTTGTAGTTGGAGATGCCGTAGGCGCTCTCTTCAAGGTCACTGATGACGTGCAGCACAAGATCCTGAACGCCCGTGGAGTTCAGGGTGCCCAGGCGGAGCGGCAGGCTCACGGCCTCCGAGGTGTAGCGCAGGCGCAGAGGGCTCAGGCGAAGCTCCTCCTCCAAGGACACCCGCTCCAGGTTGATCTTCGCCGCCAAGAAGGCGCTCCCGGCGTCGATGTACTCCTGGAGCATCTGCTCGGCGACCTGGTCGATGACGTAGCCGTTGAGGTTCAGCCAGCGCAGGAGGTCGGCGGACTCTTCAGCGGTCAGGAGCACCACGTCGTACTCGCCGACGGCGATCTCGGCCTCGACCTCGACGGTGGACTCCGAGGCCATCGGGTCGGCCCAGTTGTCTCCCATGTAGAGCGAATTGTCGGAGCAGGCCATCGCCGAGAGCATCACCGCGCCGGGCATCGACACGCCCAAGGCCGCGCGGTGGTCAGGAGGCTCCCAGCCGCCGAAGTCTTCGCAGGTGTAAGAGACGAGGCGGGGGTTGGTGTAGGTCTCGATGTCTTGAATCCACTGGGGATCCACGAGCGAGATGTCTTCAGCGACCAAGGCCGGGGGCACGGGGATGAGCAGGCCGAAGCTCTCCGCGTCGCCGGAGTAGTCGCTGGAGAGGGTGAGCGTGGTCTGGTCGTATTGGCGCACGAGCACGATCTGGCTCGTGCGGTTCTGGAGGGTCGAGGCGCCGTCGCCGACGTAGGTGCCGCAGAACCCGAACGCGGCGGTTGGGCAGAGGGCGAGCGAGAGCGGGACAACCGCTGAGAAGGCCTTCACGATGCTCTCCTGGAGGCGCATAGCGCGCTCATACACCCTGACCAACGGCAGTATAGACGAGAAGCGTCGGATGTCCGGTCGAAAGCTCACCTTCGTTCATCACCAGGTGTACCCCCACTCATCGAGCAGGATCTTCGTGGTGACCATGCCGACGGCGGCCCCGGCGGCGGCGCCGGTGACCCCAAAGATCACCATCGTCTTCGTCTTCCGGTTGCGTAGGGTGCCGACGTAGGCCTGCTGAAAGGCGACGTCATGGGCGGGGTCGCCGGTCTGCCAGCCCTCGGGCATGACCGGATCGCGCCCGCCGACGTACACCCCGGGCGCCAAGGCCGCCACGGAGAGGACCGGGGCGCCACAGCAAGGGCCGACGAGCAGCACCGCAGGCGCCGAGAGCCCAAAGCCGATCACCCCGGCGGCGATGGCCGGGCGAACAACATCCGCCGCTCGGGCGGCCTCGACGCCGAGGCGACGGCCCTCCAACGACGCGGCGCGCTCGGCCTCGGTGCTCCCAAGCAAGCCGACGGGCTCGGCGGGTGCGGCCGCCGCTGGGACCTCTGCCGGCGCGGCGGGCGCCGCGGGCGTCGCAGGCGGCAGCTCCTCAGCGGACGCCAAGGCGGACAGGCAGAGCACGAACAGCATACGACCTCCAGCAA
>JBEAVX010000450.1:0-2642 GCA_041160755.1 Pseudomonadota bacterium | reverse complement strand
CCACGGATCCGCCCCAGCTCGCGGCGATCTGGGCGGTGCTCACGCTCACGGCCTGGTCCGGGGTGAGCCTCGGCCTGCTCATCTCCGCCGCCGCGCGCAGCCCCTTCGCCGCCGCGCTCATGGTGCCCCTCGCCGTGCTGCCCCAGATCATGCTCGGCGGCCTCGTGGCCTCGTTGCCCTCGCTGGAGCCCCTCGCCCGCGCCGCCGCCGACACGATCGTCCCCCTCCGATCGTCCTTTGACGCCCTCGATCGCCTCGCGCTCACGGAGCTGCCCGGCGGCGTAGAGCGCCTGCGATCCCTCGGCTTGATCCCCGACTCCGGCGCGCCGGGCCCCTGGTCCGAGCGGGTGAGCCTGCTCGCCCTACAAGCCGTCGCGCCCCTTCTGCCCGCCTGGCTGCTCCTCCGTCGCGCTTGACTCGTCAAGTCATCTGCGCGCGTTGCAGATGAAGGGTATGCTGAGGTCGACCGAAATGGTCGGAGGCGATCCACCATGCTCATGATCTTCACCTTGGCCTGCACCAGCGGCGGCTTCCCCGACGTGGTGATCGGCAAGGCCGACAGCGCCGACTCCAGCTGGGGCTTTGACACCTCCACCGAAGGCGAAGACAGCCAGCGCCCCGAGGACACCGAGGACAGCGCGCCGCCTGAAGACACCTCCGTCCCCGAGCCGTCGGACGAGGAGGTCTGTTACCTCGGCTCCGACCGCAAAGGCGTGACCTGCCTGCCGCTCGTGGACTACGACCCGGCCTGGGGCGAGGACTACGAGTACCCCGACCCGCTCAGCGGATCCGCGCAGTACCGGGCGCCGATTCGGTTCTTGGACCTCAACGCCGTGGACGCGGCGACCAAGCTGGCGCCCAACTTCGTGCTCTCCGAGGTCGCGCAAGACTGGAAGGGCCGCTACGCCGTGTTCCAGCCCCACGCCGTCGAGCGCCTGCAAGACATCCGCGACGCCATCGGCGGGCCCTTGACCATCAACTCCGGCTATCGAAACATCAGCTACAACGCCTCCGTCGGCGGCGCCAGCTCCAGCCGCCACGTCTACGGCGACGCCGCGGACATGGCCTCGTCCCTGGCCGACCTAGAGGAGCTCGGCGAGCTCTGCGCGGACCTGGGCGCGGGCTACATCGGCTACTACTCCAGCCACGTTCATTGTGACTGGCGAGATGACACCCTCGATCCGGCCTTTTACGGCAGCGCCTTCGCCCCCGCCGCCGCGCCCAAGCCCGAGCACCGCGCCACCCTGGTCCCCGGCCGCAGCTGGACCGCCCCCGCCGAGGGCTGGGACGAGGGCGAGCCCCTGCGCGAGTGGCGGGCCTACGACGCGGCGGGCGAGGTCATCGCGTCAGCGCGTGGCGACACCTTCACCCCGCCGACCCTCACCGCCGAGGTCGAGGTGACCGTGGGGCGGGTGGTGACGCTGCGGCAGCCCGCGCGTTGAGGGCCGCCGGGTTGCCCGGGCGTGGTCTGGCGGCTAAGCGGGGGGAACGCTCCCGTAGCTCAGCTGGATAGAGCACTCGCCTTCTAAGCGAGCGGTCGCTGGTTCGAGTCCAGCCGGGGGCGCTATTTCGGGTGGTAGAAAGAACTCTTTGGATTTGGTTAACTTCTTGGGCGGTGGAGGGGCCAGATTGGCCTCCTCGGCCCGCTCGTGAGGGCTCACCCGCCCCCGGCAGCCCCCCTTCGGTCCCGGGAGAGCCGGGCAGCGTATAATGAATCGTGATGTCTTTGCCGTCCGCGGTGATCTCACGGATCCACGACCGCAAGAACGCCCGCCGCTCGTCCATCGGCCTCGTGGAGAGCAGGCCGTGGAGCCCGTCCACGTAGGCGCGCAGCTCCGCCTCACCCAGCACGATCGGCCGCGCCTCCTCAATCCTTGCGTCGAGCGTGTCGATCTCGGCCTGGAGCTGATCCGTCGTGATCTTGAGCGCGTTGATGCGGCCCGCGAGCGTGCTGGGGTCGATGGTGCCCAAGGCCAAGGCGTCCACCAGCCGATTGAGCTGCTGGCGCTGCTGGTCGAGGAGTCCCTGCCTCGTGTCTCGCGCCGTGATGAGCGTCGCCGTGATGTCGCCGAGCCCGGCGTTCACCTCATCCAACAGCTCGCTCAGGTGGGTGACCGTCAACACATGGGCCTTGAGGTGCTGCACGACAGCGGCCTCTAGCGCGTCACGGTTGAGCAGCGTCGCCGAGCACTGATCAGCGCCGGACTTCATCTTCGTCTGGCAGCCGTAATAATGAACCTCACCGCTCTTGGCGCTGTGCCCGATGAAGGCGTAGCCGCAGCGCCCGCAGCGGAGCATCCCCGAGAGCAAGTACTCGCCCCCCAAGGAGCGCGGGTGCGCCACGGCCGGCGCGCGGGCGGCGAGGGACGCGCCCACACGGTCGAAGCTCTCAACGTCAACCAGGGGCTCGTGCGCATCCTGCACAGTCACGAGCGGGCCGCCGCTGGGGTCCTCGGCGACGCCCCAGCGCAGCACACCGAGATACGCGCGGTTTCGGAGCAGATAGACCACCACGCCGGTCGTCCAGTGGCGCCCCTTTCGGGTGCGCGCCCCCTCGCGGTTGAGCGCGCGGGCGAGCGTCGCGGCGCCTTGGCCTCGTCCGGCCTCCTCAACCAGTCGCCGAACGACCGGCGCCTCTACCT
>JBEAVX010000428.1:0-2917 GCA_041160755.1 Pseudomonadota bacterium | reverse complement strand
CTTGAGTACAGCGTCTACCCCAACCGCCGCTTCGGCGTCGGTGGTCGTGTGGTCGGCGGCCTCCTGCTGTCGCCCCTGCTCATCGAGCCCAACTTCTACCAGACCGAGGTCCTCCCCGAGTGGGGTCTCGCCTCGCCGCCCCCCTACCACGAGCAGCCGCACCCCATGGTCGGCGGCGGCGTGACGGTTGAGTACTACACCCGCCTCAGCCACTTCTCCATCGGCGCGGACGCGGACGTGTTCTACGCGATCAACTTTGACCTCGGCTTCAACGCCTCGGGCTATCTGAAGTACACCTTCTGAGCCCCGCGCCCTCGCGCACAAGAGGCCCCTCGGATCCCGTGTCCGAGGGGCTTTTTTGTGTCTGCGCGTCGCGGGTTCGCCAACAAGATGTGGGTTGTGTAGGGTGAGCTTGTGCAGGTCGCAGGGGAACACGCTATTGTGAGCTGCTTGACCGCTTCGGAGTCTGCATGTCGCGCACCCGCATCTCGCTCATTCCGCTGGCCCTCTCCCTCTCCGCCGTGCTCACGGCCTGCGTCGGCCTCAGCACCGTGCCCGTGAAGGATCTCCCCGTCGAAGACACGGGTGAGCAGGCCTTCGGGGATCTCACGATCTCCAGCACGTCGCTCGACTTCGGCGAGGTCGCTGATGGGGAGACGAGCTCCCGCAGCCTCACCTTAGAGAACACCGGCGATCTCACCGTCGCGATCTCCGATCTCACCCTCGACGGCAGCTCGGCGTTCACGGTCACCACCACCCTGCTCAACGACATCGAGCCCGGCGGCACCCAGGTCATCGACCTGCTGTTCGCGCCCGAGGATCTCGGTGAGCACAACGCCACGCTCACCCTCGTCACCGACGCGCTGGGCGCGGAGAACGTCGAGATCTCCCTCTCGGGCAGCCTCGGCGACGGCGGCGGAGATGACGGCGGCGGCGACGACGACAGCGACGAGCCCGCCACGGCGATGGTCTCCGTCACGCCGCTCACGGTCAACTTCGGCACCGTAGACCTCGGCAAGACCGGCTCGGAGCTGATGACCATCACCAACTCCGGCAGCGAGGGGGTGCTGGTGAAGTCGGTCAGCGCGTCCACCACGGTGTTCTCGTGGGGCAAAGAGTTCAGCGTGCCGTACATGCTCGACGCGGGCAGCTCTCGCACGTTCACCGTCGTCTACACGCCCACGGCCGAGAAGGCCGACACCGGCACCGTGACCATCGCCACGGACGACCCGAAGGCGTCGAGCATCGTCGTGAACGTCTCCGGCGAGGGCTTCGACCGCTGTGATCTGTGCTACGGGCTGCCCTACATCGACACGGGCTCCGCGGCCTACATCGACTTCGGCTTCGTGACCTCGTCCACGACCAAGACCGTAGACGTGCAGAACGTCGGCGACATGGACCTCACGATCTCCAGCATCTACGCCGAGAACGGCGCCGACTTCTTGGGCATCTCCACGGGCAACTACATCGTCGGCGGCTTCTCCAGCGCCAAGACCTTGGCCCCGGGCAGCTCGCTGTCGTTCACGATCACCTACAAGCTCGCCGGGCAGGCCACCATCGACGGCTCGTCCGACAACTTCGTGCACATCATCTCGGACTCGGCGCACACCTCGGACTACAAGGTCGCGCTCAACGGCATCTGCCTCTCCGAGACGAGCTGTTATTGAGCGCCGCGCCCAGGCGGCGGAGGGGTCGGGTACACTCGCTTCGGCGGCGTCTCTTCTCTTCGTCGCCCGGGAGCCTCTATGGCCGAGATGAACAACGCCGAGCTGTTGGCCCGCGCCCAGGCCCTCGCGGAGTCGGGTGACGCTGTGGGCGGCGCGGTCACCTACGCGACGCTCGCCGAGCGCTTAGGCGCCCAAGGTGACCTGGTTCACTGCGCGAAGATCTACGCCGAGGCGGAGCAGCTCGCCCGCCGGGCGCGACGGGATGATCTGCGGGCGATGTACCTCATCGCCCAAGGCGGCGCGTACGCCCGAACGCCCAACGGAGAGGAGAGCGCGAAGAACGCCTTGGGGCGGGCCGCGTCGGTGGCGTCGGACGCTGGGCGACACGACCTAGAGCTGCTCGCCCTCCGGCGCGACGTCGAGGTGCGCAGCGCCGGCCGGGACTGGCGCGGGGCCGCCACGAAGCTCGCCTGGTTCATCCGCCGCGCGCAGGAGACCCAGCAGACGGCCACCTTGTTCTGGGCGCGGCGGTCCCGGGCCTTCGCGCTGGTCGCCGGGCCGCCCCCGGACGTTCCCGAGGCCAAAGCGGAGCTTCGCGCCTTGGCCGAGGCCCTCGCGCCGGGCGGTGACGAGGCGGCGATGCTGAGCGTAGACGTGGCGCTCATGACCGCCGCGCTCACCCCCGACGCCCAGGATCTCGCCGTGGTCGCCGCCTACGCCGCAAGCGGCGCCGCGCTGCCCAGCGCGCTTCGGGCGGCGCTGGACGCCCCGGGTGACCTCCCCCGCGCCGAGGCCGCGCTTCAGGCGGAGGGCCGCCCCTCCGAGCGTGTGATCGCCGCGTTGTTGGTCGCCGAGGCCCACGCCCGCCTCGGCGCCGTCGAGGCCGCCGTGCACGCGCTGCTCGGCGCCAAGGCCGAGGCCGAGCGCCGCGTCGACCGCACCGCCGGGGCCTACGTCGCCTTGGCGATGTCGGTCTTGGAGCGCCGTCTGGGCCAAGATCGGGTGCGCGCCGCGCTGGGGATGCTCACCGTCGGGCGCTGACCGCCGGTCCGTAGACGACCCTCGGCGCCGCTCGCTCGGCGAGGGCTACGCCCGCGCTGGGCTCCGCGAGGGCGTCGGGAGGGCTCGCCTTTGGATACTGACCGCCGGTCAGTAAATGCCCATCGTCGCCTCTCGCTCGGCGAGGGCCGCGCCCAAGGCGGCCTCTGCGAGGGCGAGGCTGACGGCGGCGGCGCGTGAAGGTCCGTAAA
>JBEAVX010000651.1:0-3331 GCA_041160755.1 Pseudomonadota bacterium | reverse complement strand
GCCTCGACGGCCTGGGCTTCACCCTGCAGTCCGAGCTGACCTACACGAACATCCTCAACATCCTCGATCTCGGCGGCGTGCCCGTGCGCGCCAAAGATCGCGGCGAGGAGCACCCCTTGGTGTTCGCGGGCGGCCCGGCGGTGTTCAACCCCGAGCCGCTGGCGCCGTTCATGGACTTCTTCGTCATCGGCGACGGTGAGGACGCCATCGTCGAGCTCGCCGAGCTGATGAAAGAGATGAAGGCCCAAGGGCTGGGCCGCGCCGAGCGCCTCGCCCGCATCGCCGGGATGCGTGGGGTCTACGTCCCGTCGCTCTACCCGATGGAGCTTCTGCCCGACGGCCGCATCTTGCCGGCCGTGGACGCCCCGAAGATCGTCAAACGCATCACCCGGGATCTGAACGGCGCGACCTTCCCCACGGACTACATCGTGCCCTTCACCCAGCAGGTGCACGACCGCATCAGCCTGGAGGTGCTGCGCGGCTGCACCCAGGGCTGCCGCTTCTGCCAGGCGGGCATGACCACGCGGCCCGTGCGGGAGCGCACCATCGAGAAGGTCGATGAGCTGATGACCCGCACCTTGGCGAACACCGGCTACGAGGAGGTCAGCCTCGTCTCGCTCTCGACCTGCGACTACTCCAAGGTGCGCACCCTCGTAGACACCGCCGTCACCCGCGCCCAAGAGGAGCGGGTGAGCGTCTCCTTGCCGAGCCTGCGCCTGGACTCGTTCTCCGTAGACCTCGCCGACCGCGTCGCGGATGTGCGCCGCACCGGGCTCACCTTCGCGCCGGAGGCCGCGAGCCCCCGCCTTCGCGCGCTCATCAACAAGTGGATCCCCGATGAGGACCTGCTCAACATGAGCGCTGAGGCGTTCAAGCGCGGCTGGGGCCATGTGAAGCTCTACTTCATGATCGGCCTGCCCACGGAGCGCGACGACGACATCGAGGCCATCGCCGATCTCACCCTCCGCACCGTGCGCGCGGGCCGGGAGCACAACCCCCGGGCCCGGGTGAACACCGGCGTCTCGACCTTCGTGCCCAAGCCCTTCACGCCGTTCCAGTGGGCCGCCCAGATCGACGTCGAGGAGACCGACCGCCGCCAGCGCATCCTGGAGGGGCGCTTCCGCAACAACGGCAGCGTGAAGTTCGGCCGCCACAACTCCCGGGAGACCTACCTGGAGGGCCTCGTCTCCCGTGGGGACCGCCGCGCCGGAGATCTCATCGAGGCCGCCTGGCGAAACGGCGCGCGCATGGACGCCTGGAGCGAGCACCTCAACTTCGACGCCTGGATGAAGGCCATCGACGATGTCGGCTACGACGCCGCCGGGGCCCTGCGGGAGCGCGCCTTGGACGAGCGCCTGCCCTGGGACCACATCGACATCCTCATCCCCAAGGAGTGGTTCGTCGAGGACTGGGAGCGCGCCGTGGTGCTCAAGCACGCCCAGGACTGCCGCCACTCGAAGTGCCACAAGTGCGGCGTCATCGACCACGAGCGCCCGCTCTGCGCCAGCATGCTGCGCAACAGCATCGCCGGGGCCAAGGCCGAGAAGGGCTGGGAGAGCCGCCCGAAGGTGGAGCAGGTCGAGCCGCCCTCGGTGCAGCGCCTGCGCTTCCGGGTGGGCCGCCACGGCGGCGCGCGCTTCCTCTCGCACCTGGAGGCGATGAACTCTTGGGTGCGCACCTTACGCCGCGCCCGGGCGCCCCTGTCGTACTCCCAGGGCTTCCACGCCCACCCCAAGGTGACGTTCTCGACGGCGGCGCCCTGCGGCGAGGCCTCCACGGGCGACTGGATGGACATCGTGCTCAGCGAGCAGGTGGATCCCCGCGAGCTCTTCGACCGCATGAGCCGCACCTTGGCCGATGGCTTCTTGTTGCTCGACGTGCGGGAGGTCCCGCTCAACGCCCAGTCGCTCATGGCGGCGGTGGAGGGCTTCTCCTACACCTTGTTCACCTCGACGGACGCGGAGCTGCTCCAGGCGCGCATCTGGGCGATCCTCCAGGCCGAGACCCTCGACATCCAGCGCTCGGTGAAGGCCCGCCGTGGCCACCGCCGCTTCCGCGAGGATCGCGCCGTGGACGTGCGGCCGATGATCGCCTCGCTGACGGTGACCAAGACCGAGGGCGGCGCGGCGGTGGAGCTCACCACCCGGGCGCATGAGGCCCGCTTCCTCAAGCCCAAGGAGCTCATCGAGCTTTTGGAGCTCGACGAGGGTGAGGTGCGGGTGCTCAAGCGCGACACGCTCTTGGCGGGGCAGGTGATGGAGCCCTTGGCCCGCCGGGTCATCGAGCTCGGGCCCGCCCAGCTCTGATCAGCGCCGAGGGTCGCGCCGGGTTATCCCGGCGTGATCCTCGGAGCCTCTCGATGAACCGTCTCCCCAACGCCGCGCTCCTCACGCTCGCGCTGCTCACCGGCGCCTGCGCCGCGAAGAAAGACCTCTTCGAGCGTGATCTCCCCGACGCCCCCCAGGCCAAAGGGAAGACCATCGGCCTCTGGCCCTCCACCCTGCTCTTTGAGCAGGAAGGCGCCGTGCCCGACGGCATGGACGCCTTCTCCGCCGGGCTCTTTGTGGGCAACGTCGTGCACTCCGGCGGCTACGTCTACGCCGGCGTGGACGGCGCCGAGGGCGTGCCGGACGACGCGGGGCTGCCGGTGCGCTCCAAAGAGTTCACGCTCAACGCCGAGGCCGAGTTTGAGCCCTTGGCGCGGGCCTGGCTCGACGCCGAGCTCTTCGCCGCGCTGAGCGCGGTGACCACGCCCCAGCGTCTCCCCGCGCCAAACGCGCCGCTCCCCACGCCGGTGCGCCGCGTGCGTCGGGGCACCGACCCCAACGACGGCACCGACAACATCAACCTGCCCCGTTTTGATCTGGAGCCCGTCCCCGTCAGCGACCTGAGCCTGATGCCCACGGGCGTGGACTGGGTGGTCGCGCCGACGGTGGTGCTCTACTACAGCCACAACGGCGGCTGGTTCATCGGGCAGAAGATGGGCTCGGGATCTGGCGCGCGAATCCGCGTCTTCTGGACGATCTACGACACGAAGACCGGCGGCGTCGTCTCTTACGGTGACTTAGAGGCGCGCTCGCTCTCGCCCTATGTGCTCACGCCAAACAAGGGCCAGCTTGAGGATCTGCTCATTCAGAGCGAAGAGAAGATCCAGACGATGATGCGCGGCGCCGTCGTCCGCTGAGCCGAGGGCCCCAAAACGAGCGCGGCGCGCCGCCCCGAGGGGAGACGCGCCGCGCCGTGACCCCCGAAGGGGGCGATCTCACTGCTGAGAGGTGGGCTTGTCGCCGATCTTGACGCCGTGGGCCTCGACGGTCGCGCAGCGCTTGCC
>JBEAVX010000248.1:0-14229 GCA_041160755.1 Pseudomonadota bacterium | reverse complement strand
TCCCCGCCCGGCCCAAGAGCCCCTGATCTGGAGCGACGCTGATGTTTCTCACTGCCCTCGCGCTGGCCTCCAACGGGGCGCTCGCTGGCGACTTTATGGACATCTGGGTGACCACCGCCATCGAGGACACGAACCTCCGGGCGGGCCCAGGTGACTTCTCCCCCTCGCCGAACTTCGTTCAGCGCGGCAACCAGATCTTCTTCGAGAACTACGAGGCGTTCTGGACCGACGACATCAGCCAGGGCCACCTCGTGCTCTACCGCGAGGACGAGGGCTTCCGCCCCAACTGGACGACGGAGGCGGCGTTTGTGCTGGAGTACACGCCCTTCCTCAACCCCGACGTCACCCGGCCCGGCGTCAACGTCCGCGATGACGGCAGCTATGTGCGCATCATCCGGTCGTTCAACGGCGACAAGAAGCACAACCTCTCGCTCACCGGCTACGCCGTGGACGCGAGCCGCTTCCGCCTGGGCTACTCCTTCGACCTGAGCTACGGCGGCCGCGAGATCATCTCGCCCCAGCCCGGCGCGATGCCCGGCGTGCGCCTGCAGTACCAGAACAACGGCTCCTACGCCTTCGTCGGCGCCAAGACCGCCGTGAACCAGGCCGAGAGCGCCGAGTGGGAGGGCACCCGCAACGCCGCCTACTACAGCGTGCTCGCCGGCGCGGGCCTCGACTTCCAGGGCAAGCTGCGGCTTGAGGCCGGCACGGGCCTCTTCCAGCAGGGCCAGATCATCAACGTCCAGGACACGTCCTCGCCGCTCTACGGCGAGATGATCACGGCCTGGGGCACGAGCGGCCAGGTGAGCTACCGCTCGACGACGGACATCCCGTTCATCCAGTCCTCCGAGCTCCGGCTGTACCGCAACAGCCCGGAGTACATGCGCGACACCTACATCGTGAACCGCTTCTTGGAGGGCTTCGGGTTCTTGGTCCAGGCCGAGGTGAACTCCTTGGTTCACAACCTCCTCGACCCCGACGACACCTCGGCGACCACCCTGGAGCGCGGCTTCGCCGGTGACATCCAGACCGCGGTGATCTTCGGCTCCACCGAGCTCTTCGCCGATCTCGTCTACAAAGACCTGCCCTACATCGTGTTCAACATCCCCGGCCTCACCTCGGGCTCGGCGATCTCGGACAAGGTCAGCCACACCCCGCAGATCTACGGCCGCGTGCGTGTGGCGCACAACTTCCCGGCGGCGCACTTCACGCCGAGCGTCGGCGTGGGCCTCATGCAGCCCGCGACCTACACGACGACCGACGGCCGCACCTACGTGCAGTACGACGCCCGCAACAAAGAGGGCGTGCCCACGGGCGAGCCGGCCTACGCCGTGCTCGGCTCGGTGATCGGCGCCCAGTACGACCTCTCCAAGTCCACCGTCGTCCTCGGCGAGCTGCTCATCAACCTCGACAACAACCAGTCCCGGGTGGTCGAGTCCGATGACGGCGTGCGGATCCGCGAGCGCGAAGACCCCCGGGTGACCAACGCGGTCGGCTTCAACTTGATGCTGCGGTCGCACTTCTGAGCCCAGCGCAGCCGGCGCTCCGATGATCCCCGCGTTCGATCAGCACAGGCTGCTCCCGCCGTTTGTCGGCTTCGCGCCGATGCTCGGGCCGCGCTGCTCTCCCTACGCCTGCACGATGGTGGAGCTCGTCGAGCGCCTGTGCTTCACGCCGAGGCGCCACGAGATCGCCAGGGGCTTGATTCAATACCGGACGGAGCTACGGGCCGTCGGGATGACCGGGCGCCAGTGGATCTGCGGGAGCTTCGTCGAGCGCCGCGAGGTTGAGCCCAACGATGTGGACGTCGTCACGTTCCACACGCTGTCTGCGGACGATGAAGACCGCATCGACGCCGCCCGGCCCGAGCTCTGGCGCCACCAAGAGACGAAGCGGCGGCTCCTGGTGGACGGCTACTATGTGAACCTCACCACGACGAGCCCGGAGGAGGTCGTGGAGCAGGCGGTATACTGGTCCGGGATGTTCGGGCATCAACGCAACACGCTCCGATGGAAAGGAGTCCTCCAGGTGTCCTTGTCGGATGACGACACCGAGGATGTGCAAGCCTTCGCGCGGTTGAAGGAGCCCCATCGATGATGTACGCCCGCGCCGTCGATCGCTCCCAGTCGCACCTCGACATGCTCCGCGCGATGATCGCGGGCACCCGCTCCCCCATCACGCGCCGAAACCTGGAGAGCCGTCTTGAGGAGGCCGAGGCTGAGGTGCGCCGCGCAGAACAACAGGCCGCCACGCTCGCCGAGGCGGAGCTGCTGTTCGACGGCGCGCCGGTTCGTGCCCAGCTCGGGGTCGAGGCCCGCTTCGGTGGCCAGAGCGTACAGGTCTTTCAGGACCTCGTCGCGGCGGTGACCAACGACCTCGGGCCACGGGGCGGGTTGGCCCAGGCCCCGCGCCTGCTCATCACGGGGGTTGAGACCGGATCGTTCGGCTTTCAGCTCAGCGAGGTGCCTGACGAGCTCATGCGGACGGGCCCCTCGCCGCTCAAGCTCGCCCTCGACGAGACGACACGCCTGCTCCACGCCGCCGCGGAGTCTGATGAGACCTTCGCCGAGCGCCTCACCGGTCGCTCCGGGCGGGTGTTGACCCAGCTCAAGCTGTTCCTTCGTGTGCTCACAGAGGCCCAAGCCACCCTCAAGGTAGAGACGGGCCAGGTCAGCCTCTGTTTGGATGACGTCGAGCGTATTCAGGCGGCGCGAGATCGGGCCGAGTCAACGACGATTCAAGAGACCTCTGAGCGGCGAGTCGGGCGGCTCATCGGCCTCATGCAGCAGCGCGCGCAGTTTGAGCTTCGTGATGAGGAGGAGGGTGTTGTGATCAGCGGGCGGTTCGCCCCGGAGCTCTCACTGGACGCCCTCACCGCGCTCTACAACCAGCGTGTCTCCACGACCCTTGGGCGCGTGACGACCGCGAACAACACCCGCAGCCGAGTGACCTGGGTGCTGCGCGACATACAGGCCGCCGAACCTGAGCCCAGCTAGGTCTCTCCGACGACTGGCGAGTCGCTGACATCCACTGCGCCTTGTGGTAGACTCGGGGAGCCCCTGTTGGCTGTTCCGTCAACGGGGCGGCGCGGGTTCGCCGAGGAGGTGCCCTGTGGACGAAGAGCAAAAGCAGCTCTTCTTGATGTTCTCCCTCGACGAGTTCACCGAGCGGACGATGAAGTTCCCGCTCGGTTACCTCCAGACGCGCGACTCTGAAGACGAAGACGCCCTTCGGGTGGCCGCCCTCGCCGCGCTCTTTGAGGGGGTCACCGCGGTGATGACGAAGCACGGGCCCCTGGTTCGTGACCCCGACAGCCCCTTCCCCGGGCCGAACGGGCCGACCTTCATCTACCGCGCCAACGAGCGGTCTCATGTCGAGATGGCGGTGTCCCCCAGAGGCATCTCGCCCACCCTCGTCGTGGATGGTGAGCGCCTCGACACGCCGGAGGCGGCCCTGCCCCAGATCTACTGGAACTGTGGCCACAAGGAGGTCGTGGGCCAGCGCACACGCACGGTGACGACGAAGCCTTACCCCATCTGGGACCGCGAAGACCCGAAGATCGAGCTCATCACCTCCCTTCAGATCATGCGCTACGGGATCAAGAAGGCCGAAGACGGCAACCCCTGGAGGCGGCCCAAGCCGCACTGGGCGCGCTGACACCCGCTCGTCACCTTCGCAGTGAACCCTGGTACAATCCCGGGCTTCGGAGGTGTGATGAGTCTGATCTGTCTGATGTCTCTCGGTGTGGCCCTCGCCGGGGAGCTGACCCCCGCCGTCGAGGTGCGCACCAACCTCACCGGGGCGCGCCTCGGTCTCATGGGCAGCGTGCGCGCCGGGGTGAAGATGCCTTTGTGGGTGAACCCCGAGAGCACGCTCTTCGCCGACCCCTACCTCACCGTGCAAGCCGAGACCTTCGCGTCTCCGGCCAACGTGCGCCTCGGCGGTCGCGTCACCTTCGAGCCGATCGCGATCTTCCAGCTCCAGGGCTACGCCTTCTACACGAGCTATTTCGGGAACTTCCAGACCTTCATCGGCTACGACGACCCCCTCGTGGGCTACGGCACGAACGGCGACATCGAGCAGTACGTGCTCGACAACCCCGATCGGCAAGGGAGAGGGAGCGCGTTGAGCTGGGGCCTGCAGCCGACGCTCAAGGCCAAGGTCGGCCCGGTCGTGGTGCAGGTGAGCTCGGAGCTGACGCGCTGGAGCGGCCGCTCGGACGTCGCCGGCGACTACTGGTACGAGCGTGAGTACGAGCTCCTCGTCGGCCGCAAAGACTTCACCCTGAACAACAACGCCGCCCTGCTCTACGAGTGGGACCCCAGCCAAGACGACGGCTGGAAGCTGCGCGTGGGCTCACTCACCAACCTGCGCCTGGCGCTCGGCGACACCGAGGACGAGGTGCTGCGCACCGGCGGGATCGTGACTTGGATCAGCCACGAAGGAAAATGGAGCCACACCGCCCTCGTGATGCCCTACTTGCGTTCTGAGGGCTACAACGAGGGACCGCCGTTCGTGGGCTACGTCATGCGTTGGGCGTTGCCGACGAAGAAGTAGCGCCGGGCGCGGCGCCTCAGCGCCGCACACCCGTCGCCCGGAAGCTCTCGTTGTTGCGCACGCGGCGGGTCACGCGGATGTCGGCGTAGCCCTCGTCCACGAACCAGCGCTCCAGCTCCTCGCCGGTGAAGGTCGCCGTCACCGGCACCCGCAAGCGGTCGTAGATGTCGGCCACCACGACGTCGAAGGGCCACTTGTGGTGGTCGTGCGCCGGGAGGTGCGAGGCGATGGAGCCCAGCACCGGGAGTTTGCGGGTGAGCCGATAGGGCGTGTGCGAGAACAGGCGAAGGCTAGAGGCGATGGCCCGGCAGAGCCCGTAGAGGCGCTCGTCGTCCATGGTCGCCGCCGCGCCGCGCAAGGCCCCGGAGATCACGGCCGCCGAGCCCGCCCGCGGACCATAGGCCCAGAGCTGCACGCGGCCGTTGGGCTTCACCAGCTCGCCCAAGACCTTAAACGCCGCCTGGGGCGCCTGGATGTGGTGCAGCACACCGAAGCAGTACACCAGATCGAAGCTGCGGGCCTTCAGCGGCGGCTTACGGAGATCACCCTGGACGATGTGAACGTGCTGGAGCCGATCACAGTTGGACTGGGCTGAAGCGACGGCGTCGGCGGAGATGTCCATCGCCACGACTTCGGCGCCATACCGTGCGGCGTAGAAGGCGTGGCGCCCAAAACCACAGCCCGCGTCGAGCACGAGCTGGCCGACGTAGTCCGGGGGCTTGAGGGGGTCCGCCATGTCCCGGAAGTTCTCTTCGTACTCGGGCTCGGTGCCGTCGAAGGTCGTCCAGCGGTGGCCGGAGCTGGGGCTCTGCACCGTGGCGTCGGGCAGAAGCCGGGGGATGCCGTCCACGATGGGGTAGACCCGGGCGCAGCTCGGGCAGTGGAGGGCGCCCTCCAAGATGTCGGTGTGGAGCTGGCGATCGAGGTCTACGCCCTTCTCCCCGACGTCCTCAGGCCGCCAGGCGCCGGTATACGTCGCCGTCGTGCGGGTCTTTGTCGTCTCCAGCACCAGCTCCTCGTCCGGGCAGTGGGGGCAGGAGAGCCAGCGCAGCAGTCGGTACCTCACGTCCTACTCCTCAGCGATCGTCATGATCCTCACCCACCCTTCTACCTCAGGTCGGACATCGGTGGGGAAAATCACGCGCTCGGAGATGTGGGCAGCCCCCGGCCCGTGTTATCCGAGACCCCCTACAGGCCCGGCGCGCGGCGCATCTCGCCCCGGCGCGCTCATGGCAAAGCCCGGATGAGAAGCATGGAAGGCGTCTCCCAGAAGCCCGTCGAGCAGCGTACCAGCGTCACCATCTGCTTCGCTGGAGACTCTGGCGACGGCATGCAGGTCACCGGGTCCCAGTTCACCAGCACTTCAGCGCTGGCGGGCAACGACCTGGCCACCTTGCCCGACTTCCCCGCCGAGATCCGCGCCCCGGCGGGCACCCGGGCCGGCGTCTCGGGCTTCCAGATCCAGATCTCCTCGGAAGACATCTTCACCCCCGGCGACGCGCCGGAGGTGCTGATCGCGATGAACCCCGCGGCGCTGGTCACGAACCTCGGCCGCCTGCGCCCCGCCGGCACAGTCATCGTGAACGTCGACAAGTTCACCCAGGCCGATCTCGACAAGGCCGACCTCAAGTCGAACCCCTTGGACGACGGCACCGTCGAGGGCTACCTCGTCATCCCGGTGAAGCTCTCGACGCTCACCAAAGACGCCGTCGCGCCGTTTGGCTTAGGCGCCAAAGAGAGCGACCGCTGCAAGAACTTCTTCGCCTTGGGCATCGCGTATTGGCTCTACAACCGCGACTTCGAGTACACCCGAAACTACATCCGGGCGAAGTTTAAGGAGCCCTACCTCAGCGCCAACCTCGCCGCGATGCAGGCGGGCTGGAACTACGCGCTCACGATGGAGCTTCTGCAGCGCAGCTTCGCCGTGGCCCCGGCGAAGCTCACCCCGGGCACCTACCGCAACATCACCGGCAACGAGGCCCTGGCCATCGGGCTCGTCACCGGCACCCAGAAGGCCGGGCTGCGGCTGTTCTTCGGCAGCTACCCGATCACCCCGGCCTCGGACATCCTGCACTCCTTGGCCCGGTACAAGAACTACAACGTCACGACCTTCCAGGCTGAGGACGAGATCGCCGCCGCCTGCTCGGCCATCGGCGCGTCTTACGGCGGCGCCTTGGGCATGACCGCAACCTCCGGCCCGGGCCTCGCCCTCAAGGGTGAGGCGCTGGGCCTCGCGGTGATGACGGAGCTCCCCCTCGTCGTCATCGACGTGCAGCGCGGCGGGCCGTCTACGGGCCTGCCCACCAAGACGGAGCAGGCCGACCTCAACATCGCGGTCTTCGGGCGCAACGGCGAGTGCCCGATGCCTGTGATCGCGGCGTGTACGCCCTCGGACTGCTTCGACATCGCCTTTGAGGCGGTGCGGCTCGCCCTGCGGTTCATGGGCCCGGTGATGGTGCTCACCGACGGTTACCTCGCCAACGGCTCCGAGCCCTGGCTGTTGCCCGACGTAGACAGCATCCCGAGCATCCCCAGCCGCCGCACCACCGAGCACAACAACCCCGGCGGCCAGCTCTTGCCCTACAAGCGCGACGCCGAGAGCCTCGCCCGGCCCTGGATCGTGCCCGGCACCCCCGGCCTGGAGCACCGCATCGGCGGGCTGGAGAAGGCCGAGAACACCGGAAACGTCTCTTACGACCCCCAAAACCACGAGCGTATGATCCACCTGCGCCAGCAGAAGGTGGACGCCTTGGCCGAGGTGATCCCCCTCGCTGAGGCCTTCGGTGACGATCACGGCGTGCTCGTCGTCGGCTGGGGCTCCACCTTCGGCTCTATCCGCCAGGCGGTGCTCTCCGCGCGCCTCGACGGCAAGGCCGTGGCCCACCTGCACCTGCGGCACCTCAACCCCTTCCCCAAGAACCTGGGCGAGGTGCTGCGCCGCTACGACCGCGTGATCGTGCCCGAGATGAACCTCGGTCAGCTCAGCCGGATGCTGCGCGCCGACTTCTTGGTGAACGCCCAGTCGCTCACCAAGGTTCAGGGCCAGCCGTTTAAGATCAGCGAGATTCGCGCCGCCATCGACGACGTCGTCGCCAAGGAGGGCTGAGATGAGCCACCCCACCGAGTCCCCCATGGGCCTTGAGGCCCCCGTCACCGAGGATCCCCCGCAGCTCACCAAGAAGGACTTCATGTCGGATCAGACGATCCGCTGGTGTCCTGGCTGCGGCGACTACTCCATCCTCTCCCAGACCCAGACCGTGCTCGCCGAGCTCGGCCTGCCCCGGGAGCAGGTGGCCATCGTCAGCGGCATCGGCTGCTCCAGCCGCTTCCCGTACTACATGAACACCTATGGCTTCCACACGATCCACGGCCGCGCCCCGGCGGTGGCCACGGGCCTCAAGTGTGTGAACCCCGACCTCTCGGTGTGGATGATCACCGGCGACGGCGACGCGCTCTCCATCGGCGGCAACCACTTCATCCACCTGCTGCGCCGCAACGTCGATCTGCAGATCCTCCTGTTCAACAACCGGATCTACGGGCTCACCAAGGGCCAGTACAGCCCCACGTCTGAAGTCGGCAAGAAGACGAAGTCCACACCGATGGGCTCCGTGGACCACCCCTTCGACCCGGTGCAGCTCGCGCTCGGCGCCGGGGCCACCTTCATCGCCCGCTCGGCGGACGTGCTGGTGAAAGAGCTCCGCGACGTGCTCAAGGCGGCCTACTACCACAAGGGCTCGTCCTTCGTCGAGATCTACCAGAACTGCAACATCTTCAACGATCTCGCCTTTGAGGACCTCGTCGCCCGCAAGGTGCGCGATGACCGGCTCATCTTCTTGGAGCACGGCAAGCCGATGACCTTCGGCGTCAAGGACGCGCCCAAAGGCATCCGCCTGCACAACCTCCAGCTTGAGGTGATCGACCTCGCCAGCGGGGAGTTCACGGAGGCCGACTGCATCGTCCACGACAAGCACAACCCGCTCCTGGTCGGGATGCTCGCCCGGATGCAGCCGCCCCACTTCCCCGTGCCCATGGGCGTGCTCTACGAGACGCTGCGCCCCTGCTACGAGGAGGGCTTCAACCAGCAGGTCACCGACGCCGTCGAGAAGCAGGGCCCCGGCGACCTCAAGAAGCTCATCCACGGCAGCCAGTCCTGGACCGTGAAGTAGCCGAGTGACCGAACCTCGCCCCTTCGCCGCGCTCCCCGCCGAGCACGCCGCCCGACTCACCGGCGTGCTCTGCGACATCGACGACACCCTCACCCACCACGGCCGCCTCGTCCCCGAGGCGTTTTTGGCCCTCGCGCGGCTCCAGGCGGCGGGGCTCAAGGTGGTGCCCGTCACCGGGCGCCCTGGCGGCTGGGTGGACCAGATCGCCCGGATCTGGCCGGTGGACGGCGTGGTCGGCGAGAACGGCGGCCTGTGGTTCCTGATGCAGAGCGGCAAGCTCGTCCGTCGGTTTGTGCAGAGCGCAGAGGTGCGCGCCCAGAACCGCGCCCGGCTTGACGCCTTGGCCGGGTCGATCTTGGCCGCCGTGCCCGGCACCGCCTTGGCGTCCGACCAACCTTACCGTGAGCTGGACCTCGCCATCGACTTCTGCGAGGACGTGCCGCCGCTCGGCGACGCCGCCATCGACCAGATCGTCGCAGCCTTTGAGGCGGCCGGGGCGACGTGTAAGGTCTCGTCGATTCATGTGAACGGCTGGTTCGGCGCCTTCGACAAGCTGGAGGGCTGCCGCCGGATGCTGCATGAGGCCTTCGGCGCCAACCTGGATGAGGAGCGTGAGCGCTGGGCCTTCTTCGGCGACTCCGCGAATGACGAGCCCATGTTCCGCTTCTTCCCCTGCTCCGTCGGCGTGGCCAACGTGCGCCGCTTCTTGCCCCGCATGGCCCATGGGCCCACCTGGATCACCGAGGCTGAAGGGGGCTTAGGCTTCGCTGAGGCCGTGGACCACCTGCTCGCCCTGCGCCGAGGCTGAATGGATCGCCCCGCCCTCACGGCGCTCTTGCGCCGCCTGCCCCCCGCTGACGATCAAGAGGCGGGCTTCATCACCCGCATGGTCACGCTCTTGGAGGAGGCTGAGGCGCCCTTCTCCCGGGCCCACTTCACCCCCGGCCACTTCACGGCGAGCGCGTTTGTGCTCTCCCCGGAGGCGGACGAGGTGCTGCTCATCCACCACAAGAAGCTCAACCGCTGGCTGCAGCCCGGCGGGCACGTCGAGGCCGATGACGCCGACGCCTTGGGCGCCGCCCGCCGCGAGGTGCTGGAGGAGACCGGCCTCGACGGCCTCACCGCCTTGGGCGACGGGCTCTTCGACTGCGACATCCACGTCATCCCGGCGATGAAGGGTGACCCGGCCCATGAGCACCACGACCTGCGGTTCTTGTTTCAGGCGCCGACCCGCGACTTTGTGGCCGGAGACGAGGTCCACGGCGCGCGCTGGGTGCGCCTAGAGGACGTGAACGCCGTGGAGTCCGACGCCTCGGTGATGCGCGCCGTTCAGAAGCTCATTCGTCGTCGTCGGTGACGACGTGGTGCGGCCAGCCGGTGAGCAAGAACGCGCCGACGTTCGCCACGAGCTCCTCCGCGACAGCGCGGCCTAGGCCTTGGTAGAAGCCAGCGGCGTGGGGCAACACCCAGGTGTTCGGGCGCGCGGCCAGCTCGGCGAGGCGGGGGAAGGGCTCGTCCGGGAACACGTCGAGGCCGAGCCCACCCAAGGGCGGCGCGGCGAGCACGGCGTCCACATCCACACACTCGCCCCGGGCGGTGTTCAGGAGGATGACGCCTGGGCGCAGCCGCTTTAGCGTCTCGGCGTTGATGAGGTGGCGTGAGCTTGGGGTCAACGCGCAGTGCAGCGTGATCAGCTCCGCGCGGTCGAGGAGCGTGTGAAGGTCCACCCCGTCGGGCGAGCGCGGGTCACAGACGAGCACCTCAGCGCCCAAGGCCCGCCAGGTCGCCGCGGCCTTCTCGCCGATGACCCCGGCGCCGACCACCCCGACGACGAGGCCCGCGAGGCGGCGCATCGGGCGCTGGGGCAGCTCCGCCCGGGCCCAGATCCCGGCTTCAGCCCGGGCTTGAAGGGTCGGGAGGTCCCGCAGGAGGCTCAGGCCCATGGCCAGAGACGTCTCGATCACCGCGTCGCGCCGGGCGAGGGGGCAGCGGGCGACGGTGATCCCCCGGGCCTGGGCGGCGGGCAGGTGGATGTGCTCGTGGCCCGAGGTGGTCGTGATGATCAGCCGGAGGTCGTCGGCGTGGGCCAGCACGGCCTCGGTCACCTTCACCTTGGAGGTCGTGACGAGCACCTCGACGCCGCGAAGATCCGGCGGCGGGCCGACGGCGTAGCGGGTGGTGAGCCCGTACTCGGCGACGCGTCGCGCCTCCAAGGCGAGATCCTCGGCCGTCTCGTAGTCCGAGCGACCCCAACGAACGAGCGTCGTCATCCGCTCACCTCCTGAACCTCGATCTCTCGGGCGAGCTCCTCGCAGTCGGTGAGGTTGAGGCTCGCCACGTCCGCGCGCCCGGCGGCGTGGGCCCCGCAGGCCATGGCGAAGGCGACCATCTCCCGGGCCGGGCGCCCCATCTTCTTGAGCAGCCCCGCCGCCACGGCGTCGCCGCAGCCGACGCTGTGCACCACGTCCACCGCCGGGGGCCGCGCCCGAAACGTGCGCCCACACACCCGAAACCAGGCGTCGCGCCCCTCGTCGGTGACCACGGCGGCCCGCGCCCCGGCGTCGATGAGCGCCTGCAGGCCCTCCTGGGCGGTGTGAACGCCGAAGGTCGCCCGCACCTCCTTGAGGTTCGGCTTGGCCAAGATCACGTCCCGAGACGCCTTGAGCGAGTCGATGAGCGCCGGGCCCCGGCAGTCGAGCACCACAGGCACGCCCAGCTCACAGAGGCGGGGGTACAGATCCAGGCGCGAGGTGGAGCCCCCGAGCACGAGCTTGCCGATGGGCATCAACGAGCGCACGGCGGCGATGATGGCCTCGACCTCGGCGTCCTCAAGCTTCGGCGGCGGGCCATACACCGTCGTCGTCCGGCCCTGCTCATCAAACACCGTGAACCCCCGGCGCGACTCCCGGCGCAGGGACACCACCCGGGTCGGCAGGCGCTCCTTCTCCAGGAGCTCCTCGATCTCTCGGCCCGTGCGCCCGCCCAAGGCGACGACGTTGAGCACCTGCTCGCCGAGGTCATGCAGGGCCCGCCCGACGTTGAGCGGCTTGCCCGTGGGGATGAGCCGGGCCTTCTCCGTGGCGCGAAAGTCTCCCGGCGCCTCAAAATGAGGCACCGAGAAGAGGTGCTCGGCCATGGGGTTGACGGTGACGGTGACGATCATGGGCGCTCGGGGGAGAGCGAGACCCAGCTACTCCACCAGGGCCACGGGGATGCGGTCAGCGATCTCGGCGAGGATGCCAGGGAGCTCGCTGCCGGTGCCGGTCTCGTAGAACCGACCATAACCACGAACGAGCTGCTTGAGGAACGCCGTCTGCGAAGAGGAGTAGCTCTTGTTGAACGAGACGGTGTAGAGGTGGATGCCGTTCTCCCAGGCGTAGTCGGCCATGTCGATCGCGTAATCGCGGCGATCGAGGGCCTTACACGGGGAGCTCCCGAAGCAAGAGTAGAGGCCGTCCGAGATGAGCAGGATGACGTGCAGCGAGGCTGGGTCACCCTCAGCCTTGAAAGTCTCGACGGCGTCCTCGATGCCCGCGCCCTGGTTGGTGCCGTCGCCGCCCGCGCGGCAGTTCAGCATGTGGTCGTTCTTGTTCTCGGAGCCGTCGGGCACCTTGTCCTTGTCGCACCAGTTGAGCGTGCTCCACTGAGAACGAACGGTCATGTAGTCGGCGTCTACATAGGTGAGCGGCGTCCACGGCGACAAGAAGTCCATGGTGCCGTCGCCGTTCTCGTCGTGCTCGGTGTCCCCGGTGAACAGGATCATGCCGACGCGGTCCCCGGGGAACTGGTTGGCGTACAAGGAGTCGAGGAGCGCGAGGTTGCCCGTCTTGGCCTTGGCGATGTCACCGGAGAACGATCCGGTGACGTCCTGCACCACCATGATCTCACGAAACCGCATCGCCGCCGTGGCCCGGGCGAGGATGTTCGCCGTCTTGATGCCCATGACCGGGGCCAAGAACAGGTCCAGGGCGCCGTTCGCCGTGTCCGCGTGCCGGGCGACGGTGACCTCGACGGCGTTGGTGTAGTCGGCCTCGCTGTCGAAGCCCGCCGAGCTGAAGTCCCAGCCGCCAAACTCTACGTTGAAGTTGGTGTCGGGGTCGATGGTCGTCTTGCCGACGACGTTGAGCGCGGCGACGGCCCGGGCGGCGGCCAGCGCGTCGGCGGTGCTCCCGGAGCGGCGCAGCTCAACGGTGGCGGCGTGGGCCGAGGCGTCGGCGGCGTTCTGGGCCATCTGCCGCGCCTGCCGAATCCAAGCGCCGTCTACGGCCAGCGCGGCGAACGACATGAGCACGGTAAAGCACAGCGCGAGCACGATCGCGTAGTTGCCTCTTCGTTGACGACGCTGAGAACGACGCTCCTTCCTGGACATCTCGTCTCCTTTTGCGCTCGCCGCCTCCAGAGGCGCGCTCTGCGCAGAGCCCAAACACCCGGCCAAGACGCCGCGCGTTGGGGTAAGGTCAGCCGCGACGACCATCCTGGACACGTCGCGCTTGGATCATAGCGTGCTGGACGTGTTTCCTGAAGTGTCAGGCCAAGAATTTTTTCAAGATCGAAGGTTATGGCCCTGGGAGGTACCCAATCGCCTGCAAGGCCTCTAAAAGTTCGCCCTGCACAGGAGTCACGGCGGGGTTCGTGGGCGCAGGCGGCGGGCGCGGGCGGACGCCGCCGCCATTGAGCCGAAGCCCAAACGCATTAGCGTCCCGACGTTGTCCGCCGACCTCGACCACCTCCGCCGAGAGCGCGCTGAGGTCCCCTCGGACCACGGCGTCCGCCAGCGCCGCCACGGCGACCTGCCCCGGGCTGCGCCCCTCGCCAAAGCCCCGCGCCGCCAGCGGCACACGGAGCTGCGGGTCAACGAGCGCGGATCCGTGGCCCCAGCGGCCCTCTTCGCCGAGGCTCTCCCCGTGGTCGGCGACGAGCACGATCCGCGTCTGGGGGCCGAGGCCCTCGATGAGCCGGATCGCCTCGGCCCAGCCCCGGGCGCTGGCCTCGGCGTAGGCGCGGCGCAGGCGAGCAGGATCCTCGGCCTCTAACGCCGCGTCTGCCAGCGCGGGATCACGGCGGTACTCGTGGGGGCTCATCAGGTGAACCCACAGAAAACGCTCCGAGTCGGCCGCCTCGGCCCACCACCGAAGCGCCGCGTCCACCTGCAGCGGATCACGCCGGGCCCAGAGCCTCGGCGGCCAGCCCACGGTCTGCCAGCCGACGAGCCCCCACAGCGCCCAGGCCGCGTGGGGCTCCTCCCAGTGATCGCTGTGATCAAACCGCTGAAACCCACGGTCAAAGCCCAAGGACGCCCGAAGGTGAGGGTTGGAGACAAAAGCCGCCGTGCGCATCCCCAGGCCGCTGAGGCGCTCGGCGAGGGTGGGCGTCGCGGCGCTCGGTCGGGTGTAGCCGTCGCCTTTGGGCAAGCCGCCGCCGTGCCGCCGAACGGGCTCGCCGAGCATGAGGCTGTCCATGGCGGGCAAGGTCCAGGGCGCGGCGGAGATGGCCTGATCAAACACCC
>JBEAVX010000207.1:0-2580 GCA_041160755.1 Pseudomonadota bacterium | reverse complement strand
TCACCCCGCTCCTAAAGCTCCGAGACGATGAGCAAGGCGTCACCTCGATTGAGTACGGCTTGATCGCGGCGGTCGTCAGCGTCGGCATCATCGGGGCCATCTCGGCGTTCACCGGCTCGTTGAACAACCTCTGGGGCATGATCACCGACACCGTGCTCGCCGCGATCTGAGCGCCCCGAGGGCCTGAGGTGGTGGGCCTAAGCCGTGGCCCCGCCGCTGTCCCCGGAGTCTGCGCCGCCCGAGTCTGCGCCGCCTGAGTCCGCGCCGCCCGAGTCGCCCCCGGCGGTGTCATCGGCGTCGCCGGTCTCTCCGCCGCTGTCTGGGCTTCGAACGGTGGGGGGCTTGTCAGCGACGCAGACATCCACCACGGGGTGCTGGCCGTCCTCACAGACCAGCTCGTCATCGCAGCCGAAGAGCACAAGCAGGGGGAGCAGGGCGCGGCGCATCAGGACTCCGTGTTCTCGGCAATGTAGCGTGTCCGCTGGGGCGACGGAGGGGCCTCGGCGCGTGCTACCCTCCGCCCAACGAGGAGCGTCTATGTGGAGCCCGCCCATCGCCCGCGTCATTGGCCGCGGGTTCAGCGACACCGGCCCCAACCGGGAGCACAACGAGGACGCCTTCTTGGCCGATCCCGCGCTGGGGCTGTACGCGGTCTCCGACGGCATGGGCGGCCACGAGGGCGGCGAGGTCGCCTCAGCGATGGTGCTCGCGGGGCTGCGGGAGGCCGTGGCCCAGGTCCCGGCGCTAGAGGACGATCCCAGCGTCGCCCGGCGCGGCGAGCTCTTGCGCTGGCTGGGGCGCCTCGTCTCCGACCTCAGCGCCGAGGTCTTCGCGGCGGCGAAGGCCGATCGGGCGCTGTGGGGCATGGGCTGCACCTTGGACGTGGCCCTGGTGCGGGGCGGCGGGGTGTACCTCGCCCACGTCGGCGACAGCCGGATGTACGCCCGGCGCGACGGCAAGCTCATGCGGCTCACCGAGGACCACACCTACGGCCACGAGCTGCTGAGCGAAGGCGCCACCCCGGATCAGGTCGCCCGGCACCCCCAGCGCGCCGCGCTCACCCGGGCGGTCGGGCGCAGCCCCAAGGTGCAGGTCGATACGGCGTTCTTGGAGCTTCAAGAGGGCGATCAGCTCCTCCTGTGCAGCGATGGGCTCTACGCCGCCTTAGACGAGGATCAGCTCATCTCGGGCCTCGCCGCGCCGGAGCCCGCCGAGGCCCTGGTGCGCGCGGCCTTGGCCGGGGAGCCCGACGACAACCTCACCGCCGTGGTGATCACCGTCGAGGCGCTGCACAACCTGCGCCCGGCGCTCATCGGCGCCGAGGCCACGCTCAGCGCCTTGGGGCGGTCGCGGCTGTTCGCGGGGCTCAGCGCCGGAGAGCTGCTGCGCCTGCAGCGCGTCGCCATCGGCCGCCACGCCGAGCCCGGCGAGGTCATCGTGCCCCAAGACGAGTCCGTCGATGGCCTCTTCGTGGTGCTCTCCGGCACGATCACCGTAGATCGCGACGGCGAGCCCGTCGCGGCGCTCGGCCCAGGAGATCCCTTCGGGGAGCACGCCTTGGTCGAGGGGGTGTCCGACGTGCGGATCGTCGCCGCCGAGCCGAGCGACCTGCTCTGCTTCCCCACCGCCGCGCTCCAGAGCTTGCTCGGCGCCGACCCCCACATCGCCAGCCGCCTCGCGCTCAACGCCCTGCGCCGGGCCCTGGAGCGCCCCGCGGCGCGCTGAGCGGAGATCGCCGAGATGCCGCGCCTCGTGCAGATCGTTCATGGCTACCCGCCTCGGCACAGCGCAGGGACCGAGCGTTACGCCGCGCTCGTCTGCGCGGGCCTCGCCGCCCGAGGCTACGCCGTAGACGTCATCACCAGCGCGCGCTCCCCCGGTCACGCCCAAGGGGCGGTGCTGGACTCCCGCCTGCCCCAGTCCGAGGGCGGCGGGCGGCGGTGGGAGCTCGTGAACAACCTGCCTTGGCGCCCGCTGGGCCAGGCCGAGCAGGATCCGCTCATCGAGGCCCAGGTCCATCGTCTGCTGGAGCTCGCCCAGCCCGACGTCGTGCACGTTCAACACCTGCTGTTCTTGTCGTCCAAGCTCCGGTTTCCGGCGCCGGCCCTCGCGACGCTCCACGACGCCTGGTCGTTCTGCCCTCGGGGTGGCACGCTGCTGTTGGAGGGCAAGACGCCTTGCCCGGGGCCGGACCCTTCCCGGTGCCCCGGCTGCTATGGCAGTTTCTGCCAAGGGACCGCCCGGGAGCACGCCCTCGGCGCCGTCGGCGCCCGCGTCGCGGCGGTGGGCAAGATCCAGCCCGAGCGCCTGACCAAGCTCTGGCGTCGGCTCCCGGCCTCGCTGCGGGCCTTGGCCGTCGCCGGGGAGGCGCCGCCCTTGGCCACGGCCGAGGAGCTCGCCGCCTGGCGCGCCGCCGTCGGGGACGCCTACCGCCGGGTGAAGGTCCGCGTCGCGCCGTCCAGCTACCTCGCCGAGCGCGCCACGATCGCGCTGGGCGCTCCGGTCTCGACGCTCCCGCACGGCCTGCCGCGCCAGCTCCTCCCGCCCAATCGAGGCCGTCGGGACGGGCCGCTCGTGTTC
>JBEAVX010000200.1:0-5023 GCA_041160755.1 Pseudomonadota bacterium | reverse complement strand
GGCCGCCAGCGAAGAGCAGAAGCAGAGTCATTGGGGCTCCAGTGTGCGCGTCTTGCGCCGCTCAGCGCCGCAGCTTGGGGGCGATGATGGCGGGAACCTTGTCTTCAACGACGTTCTGAATCGTGCCGGACCACACGACGGTGCCGTAGTTGGCGTCGACGATGCGGATGGCGAGCACGACGTTGGCGAAGCGGTAGGTCTGGCGCTTGTAGGTGTAGTCGCGGATCTGCACGTCGACGATGCGGTACGCGAGGATCTTGGAGGCCGCGACGACCTCGTTCTTGAGGTCGGGATCGTTCGTGGTGAGGCGATCGTCGCCGCCATCGGGGCCCTGATCGAGGAAGGCCGTGTTGGGCGGCACCTCGACGTAGCTGCCACCGTTCACGAGCACGCGGGTGGGGCCGCCGCCGGTGATGAGCGCGGCGTCGAGGAGCATGGGCTCGTTCTCGCCCTCGGTGTGGCCGGTGACCGTGTACTCAAGCTGGTCGCCTGAGCCCTCTTGCACCACGCCGCGCAGGCCCTCGCTGTCGCGCTCGACCACGGTGACCTGGTTGTTGATCAGCGCCATCACCAGCGCGTCCTCGACGATCGCGATGATCTCGGCGTCTTCGGTCGAGGGGCCGTCGAGGTTCACGATGGCGACACGATCCTCACGACGCAGCGAGCCCTTGATCTGCTGCCCGACCGCCGTGGTCAGCGTAGACTGGGCGGCGAGGGTGAGGTGGGTGTTGTTGCTGTTGTAGTTCTTGGGGACGTTGCAGCCGACGGCCAACGCCGCGACGAGCGCGAGAGAGAGGATGCGGGACATGAGTCATTCCTGATGAACTTTGAACGCCGACGTTCGGGCACGGCATTCTGACGCCGTAGACAGGTAGCGCAGATCCCTCAGACGGGCGAGAAGAAAAGTGAGCCGCCCCCTTACATCCTGTGATCAACGCCGGATCCTCAAGGAGTACCCCATGCCGACACTGCTTCTCCTGCTGATCGCCTGCGCGGGTGAGTCGGGCGACACCAAAGTCACGCCCGAGCCCGTGAGCGTCGATCGTGCGTGCACCGAGGCTGATCCCGGGGATCCGGGCGCGTCCGAGGCGGCGTTGGAGGCGATCTACCGCGCGAACTGCTACCGAAACCTCCTGGGCTTAGATCTGGGCTTGCTCGACGCCAAGCTCAACACCGCCGCCCAGGCCCACGCCGACTACATGCAGCAGAACAAGACCCTCGACCACAGCGAGCAGTCAGGCAAGCCCGGCTTCACCGGCGCCCAGGTCTGGGACCGCGCCGAGGCCGCCGGGCGCCCGCTCAAGGCCGGGGAGTCCATCGGCGAGGTCATCAGCCAGGGCACGAACCCCAGCGAGGCCGTCGATGGCTGGGTGAACTCGGTCTACCACCGCAACCCCTTCACCTCGCCGGAGTGGATCGCCGCCGGGTTTGGGCAGGCGGGCAACTACAGCAGCATGACCACGCTGCAGGCGTTCCCGAACTCGTTCGAGGACGCCGTGATCTACCCCGTCAACGGCCAGATCGACGTGCCCGCGAGCTTCAACTCCGACCAGGAGTACCCCGACCCGGCGCCGAACGCCGGGCTCGTCGGCCCGCCGATCACCGTGACCATCGCGTCGTCGGATTACCGGGGCGGCTGGAACTGGTTCAACGCCCAGCTCGTCTCGGCCTCGCTCACCGGGCCCGACGGCGAGGAGGCGCTCATCACCCTCGTCCCCGATGACGACGAGTGGCTGGGCACGATGATCGCGCTCTTGCCCGAGCGCCCGCTCACCCCCGGGGCCACCTACACCACGTCGGTGAGCGTCACCTGGGCCGGCGGCGAGGCCGATCTCACCTCGACGTTCACCATCGCCGAGTGATCCGCGCGGCGACGGTCCCGCGCCCAGCGTCACGATCCAGTGACAGCCCTTGAAGTGGAGGCGCTCGGCGATTTTGATTGGGTCATGGCAAAACCATCGACCCTCGCCGCGGTGGATCTGGGCTCGAACAGCTTCCACCTCATCGTCGCCCGCGTCGGCCCCAAAGGGGTCACGCCGCTCGTCGTGAAGAAGGACCGCGTGCGCCTCGCCGCGGGCTTGGGGCCGGACGGGGTGCTCTCCGCCGAGGCCCAGGACCGCGCCCTGGAGAGCCTCCACGGGATGCGGGCGCTGTTGGCCGAGCACCGCCCGGACGCGGTGCGCGCGGTCGGCACGAGCACGCTGCGCAAGGCCCAGAACGCCCTGCCGTTCTTGGTGCGGGCCTACGCGGCCTTGGGGCATCGGATTGACGTGATCACCGGCCGGGACGAGGCGCGGCTGATCTACGAGGGCGTGTCCGCCGAGCTGAACCCGGAGACCTGGCGCCTCGTCATCGACATCGGCGGCGGCTCCACGGAGGTCGTCTTGGGCCGCGGCCGCGCCGCCCTGCGCTGTGAGAGCGTCGATGTGGGCTGTGTGTCGTGGTCGATGCGCCACTTTGGCGACGGCGTGATCACCGCCGCGCGCCTCGACGCCGCCTCCCGCGAGGCCCGGGCGCTGTTCGCCCCGGTGCGGGAGCGCTTCGCGTCGGGGACGTTCACCGAGGTCTTGGGCTCAAGCGGCACCATCCGCGCCATCGCCCGGGTGCTGCGCCGCCGAAACCCCGCGCGAGACAGCGTGACCCCGTCGGGCCTGCGCTGGATCCGCGACAGCCTCGCCGCCGGGGTCGCCCCCAGGCAGCTCGACGGCGTCTCCGAGTCTCGGGCGGCGGTGTTCGCCGGGGGCGTCGCGACGCTCACCGCCGTGTTTGAGGAGCTCGGCTTGGACGAGCTGCGGCCGAGCGACAACGCCCTGCGAGAGGGCGTGCTGCGCCGCCTCTGGGCCGAGCGGGAGGCCCAAGACGCGGGGCCTCCGCCGAGGGCCGCGCGGCTGAGCGCTTAGTCGTCGTGGCCCCTAGGGGGTGACGGCGGGCTTCTCGGAGGTGAGGCGCTCCAAGAGCACCTGCTGTGCCGCGCGCTCGCCGGACTCGACCCGGGTGTAGCGCCCGTCGGGGTTCAGGATCCACGCCTGCTCGCCGTCGAGGAGGTAGAGCTCGATGGACTCGTGCAGCACCCGCGCCTTGAGGAGCGGGTCCTCCACGGGCATCACGACCTCGACACGCTTGAACAGGTTGCGCTCCATCCAGTCCGCCGAGCCCATCCACAGGCTCTCTTGGCCCCCGGCGTGAAAGTAGAACACCCGGGCGTGCTCCAAGAAGCGACCGATGATCGACCGCACCCGCACGTTGTCCGAGACGCCAGGCACCCCAGGCCGCAGGCGGCAGATGCCGCGCACGATGAGATCGACCTGAACGCCCGCTTGGCTCGCCCGGTACAGCGCCCGGATGAGGGTGGGCTCGGTGAGCGCGTTCATGCGGGCCTTGATCGCCGCCGGGCGCCCGGCCCGGGCCTCCTCGATCTCGTTCTCGACGAGCTGCAAGAGCTGCGCATGCAGCGTGAAGGGCGAGTACAGGAGCTTGTTCATCTTCACCGGCTCGCCGAGGCCCGTGAGCAGGTTGAACAGCCACTGCACGTCCTCGCCGATGCGCTGGCGGGAGGTCATGTACGAGAAGTCGGTGTACGCCCGCGCCGTGCCGGGGTGGTAGTTGCCCGTGCCGATGTGGGTGTAGCGGCGCAGGCGGTCGCCTTCGCGGCGCACGACCTGGAGGAGCTTCGCGTGGATCTTGTAGCCGACGATGCCGTACACCACGGTGGCCCCGGCCTCTTGTAAGAGCTGGGCGTAGGTGATGTTCGCCGCCTCGTCAAAGCGGGCCCGCAGCTCGATGAGCACGGTGACCTCTTTGCCCGAGCGGGCGGCCTCGATGAGCGCCTCGGCGATGGGGGAGTTGCTGCCCGTGCGGTAGAGCGTCTGGCGGATCGCGATGACGTCGGGATCCTTCGCGGCCTGGCGCAGCAGCGCCACGACGGGGCGGAAGGACTGGAAGGGGTGGTGCAGGAGCACATCGGCCCGGCCAAGCTGGGCGAACATGTCCAGATCGGGGGAGATCGGCATGGCCTGCTGGAAGGCCGGGTACTTCAGGTCGGGGCGATCGACGAGCTCATAGAGCGCCGAGAGGCGGTTGAGGTTGACCGGCCCGTTCACCTGGTAGAGGTCTTGGTGGCTGAGCTGAAACTGGCGCAGCAAGAACGACGACATACGCGTCGAGCAGTTGTCGGCGACCTCTAGCCGCACCTCGGCGCCGTAGCGCCGGTTCATCAGCTCGCCTTGTACGGCCTGGAGGAGATCGTCGACGTCCTCCTCGTCTACGGAGAGGTCGCCGTTTCGGGTGGTGCGGAACTGGTGGCAGCCCGTGACGCGCATCCCGGGGAAGAGCGGATCGATGTGGGTGTGCACGATGGACGAGAGCAGCACGAAGTGGTGGGGGCTCTCGGCCACGTCCGCGGGCACCCGGATGAGCCGGGGCAAGGACCGCGCGATGTGCACGATGGCGATGCCGGCGTCGCGGCCGAAGGCGTCGTCGCCCTCCAAGGACACGATGAAGTTGAGGCTCTTGTTGAGGATCTTGGGGAAGGGGTGCGCGGGATCGAGGCCCAGGGGGCTGAGCACCGGGAGCACCTGGCTCTCGAAATAACGCTTGAGCCAGGTCTGCACGGCGCGGGTCCACTCGCCGCGCTTGAGCAGACGAATGCCCTGTTCTTCTAAGGCGGGGAGCAGCTCGTCGTTCAGGATGCGGTACTGCTCATCGACGAGCTCATGGGCGAGGCGGCTCACCTGGGCCAAGGTGTCGGCGGCGGAGAGGCCGTCGGGGGCGGCGTGACCGACGCCGAAGGTGACCTGCTGCTTGAGGCGGGCGACGCGGATCTCGAAGAACTCGTCGAGGTTCGTCGAGCAGATCGTCAGAAAACGTAGGCGCTCCAACAGCGGCAGGCTCGTGTTGCGCGCCTGTTCGAGCACACGGCGGTTGAAGCCGAGCAGGCTCAGCTCTCGGTTGAGGAAGAGCTGGGGATCGTCGAGGTCGAGGGCCGGGGCGGGCGGGCTGACGTCTTCCAAGGATCGAGACCGGC
>JBEAVX010000164.1:0-3593 GCA_041160755.1 Pseudomonadota bacterium | reverse complement strand
GGCTCAACAAGATGGCGGCGTCGGCTACGATGGCGCGTCTTAAGGAGCAGCCCATGCGTCTGGTACGCGTCGCCGTCGCCGCCATCTTGTTGAGCCTCGCCGCCGCGCCCGAGGTCCAGGCCGCCCGAGGCGACGTGAGCGTCGAGGAGCAGTACGACCTCGGCCTGCGCTACCTCAAGCGCGGCTACTACGTGAAGGCGCTGGAGCAGTTCAACAAGATCCGGAACTACCACCGCGACGACCCCTACGCGGTGAAGGCGGAGCTCGCCATCGCGGACGTGTACTTTGAGCAGGCCGAGTGGGATCAAGCCCGGGTGGCCTACGAAGAGTTCATGCGCCTGCACCCGCGCCACGAGGACATCGACTACGTCGTCTACCGCCTGGGCCTCACCAGCCTGAAGAAGTCGACGAAGGTGGCCGCCCGGGACCAGACCTGGACACGCCACGCCGTGACCACCTGGGCGGGCTACGAGAGCCGCTTCGCCAGCTCCGAGCATCTGGAGGAGGTCCAGGAGCTCCTCACCGAGGCCAAAGATCGCCTCGCGCACAAGGAGTTCCTCATCGGGGAGTTCTACTTCCGGCGCAAGGCCTACAACGCCGTGATCAGCCGGATGGAGGGCATGCTGCGCACCTACCCCGACTGCTCGGACGTGCCGATGGCCTTGGCGATGCTCGCGGTGAGCTACAAGCGCCTCGGCGACGAGACCACGGCGGCCATGGCGGCGGCGCGGCTCACGGCGGATCACCCCGACTCCCGGGCGGTGCGTTGGCTGCGCTTCAAGGAGCCTTCGCTTCTGGCGGCGCCCGCCGCTGAAGAGGCCGCGGCCCCCTGACGACCCCCGCGGGCGTCACCGCCGCGTAGCACCCCGCGGCGCCGATCGCGTAGCGCGCTTCGCGCTGACCGCACGCCCTCGGTCGATTTGACCGGTCAAGAGCTGGCATGGTATGTGCAACGCATGATCCTTGGGAGGTCATGATGTTTTCCCCCATGCAACGCCCTCGTGGACCGGTCGGAGTGGTGCTCAACGCGAACGCGGGGAGCATGACGCCGAGGCTCGCCCGGGCGATTCGTGGGGTCGCGGGCCCCGAGCATGTGTTCTTCACCGAGTCCAAAGACCACGCTGAAGAGGCGCTTCGGGCCTGTGTGGAGCGCGAGTACCCCACGGTGTTCGCCGGGGGCGGCGACGGCACCATCGTAGACGCGATCAACACCCTCGCGACGCTCAGCGGCCCCAAGATGCCCAACGTCGGCGTCTTGCGCCTCGGCACCGGCAACGCCTTGGCCCGGTGGCTGGGCTCAGGCAACCCCGTCGAGACCTTGGCCCGTTACCAGCGCGGCGAGACGCACCAGGCCGTCATGGTGCGGATGGTCACCACAGGCAAGGCGCTCACGCCGTTTCTGGGCCTGGGCCACGACGCGGCGGTGCTCAACGACTACTACCGCGTGAAGCGCGCCTTGGCGGGCACGGCGCTCGCGCCCTTGGGGCATGGCCTCGCGGGCTACTTCATCGCGGGCCTCGGCATCACCCTGCCGAACTTCTTGACCCGCAAAGACGCCGAGGTCACCATCGTCAACATGGGCAGCCCCGCCCGGCGCATCGGGCTTGGCGGGGATGAGGTCGGCCCGGAGATCCCGACGGGGGAGGTGCTCTACCGGGGCCCCATCGCCACCGTCGGCGCGGCGACGACCCCGCAGCTCGGCTACGGCGTGCGGTTCTTCCCCCACGCCCTGCGCCGCCCGGGCCGGTTTCACCTGCGCGCCGTGGCGCTCTCGCCCCTTGGCTGTGTGCGGGCCATGCCCGACGCCTGGCGCGGCACCCTGCACCACCCCGACGTTCACGACTTCTACGCCGATCGGGTGCGGCTGATCTTCTCTCAGCCCATGGCGTTCCAGGTCGCCGGAGACCCGGCGGGCTTCAGGGATGAGGTGACCTTCGGGCTCTCGGAGAACCCGGTCACCTTCGTCGGGCAGGCCTGATCGAGGGCAGGGTGACGTTGTTGCTGCGCAGCAACATGGGGTGTTAAGGGGGCGCTCCTCAACCTGGAGTGTCTCATGCAGGTCAACGGCAGCAAGGTTCTGGTCACGGGTGGCGGCTCTGGCATGGGTCGCGAGTTCACGCTGCGCCTCGCGGGCGCGGGGGCCGACGTGGCCTTCTGTGATCTCAACGATCAAGGCATCGAAGAGACGATCGCCGCGGGCGCCGGGCTCCCGGGCAAGGTCGTCGGCTTCAAGGCGAACGTGGCCGTTGAGGCCGAGGTCGTGAAGCTCATCGGTGACGCCTGGGACGCCTTGGGCGGCCTCAACGTCTTGGTGAACAACGCGGGCATCTTCCGCGACGGCCTGCTCGTGAAGAAGAACAAGGAGACCGGCGCCGTGGACCGCCTCTCCTTGGCGAAGTGGCAGCAGGTCATCGACGTGGACCTCACCGGGCCGTTTCTGGCCACGCGTGAGTTCGCGGCGAAGCTCATCGAGAACGACCAGCGCCCCGGCGTCGTGATCAGCATCAGCTCGATCTCGCGCCACGGCAACCAGGGTCAGACGAACTACAGCGCGGCGAAGGCCGGGCTCATCGCGGACACGAAGCTGTGGTCCCAAGAGCTCGCGCGGTACGGCATCCGCACCGGCGCCATCGCCCCGGGCTTCATCGACACGCCGATCCTCCAGGGCATGCGCCCCGAGGTGCTCGCCGGGGTGCTCAAGGGCGTGCCGCTGGGCCGCGCGGGCACGCCGGAGGAGATCTTCCTCGCCGTGAAGTTCATCATCGAGTGTGACTACTTCACCGGCCGCTGCCTCGACGTAGACGGCGGGCTCATCCTCTGATCCGCTCAGGGCGTGGGCTCGGCGACGGCGCCCACCGCGTCGCGCTGGGCCCGCGGCGAGCGAAGCGGGTTAAACTTCGCCGCATGAGGCCAACCCCGCCCGATTCCAGGCCACGCCGCGTCCGTCCCGCCACAACGGCGCGGACGTGACGCAGCGCGTGGCCCGAGGCGGCGCGTCCGACGCCTGGGCGCTGCTGCTGGTCTCGGCGCGGCCCCTCGGCCTGTTGATGTCGCTGCTCGCGGGCACGATGCTCGTGACGGCGCTCGTGGGCCTGCTCTTGGGCTCGGTGGCGGGCGCGGGCCACATGGGCCTCAGCGCCGCGATCACGGCGCTGTTCGGCGCCGGGGCCTTGGCCTTGGGGCGCAGCCTCGATGACGCCCAGATCGGCCGTCGTGAGGCCCTGCTCGTCGTCACCTTGGGCTGGGTGGCGCTAGGGGTGTTCGGCGGGCTGCCGTTCGTGATCGGCGCCGACTTCACCCCGGTGGACGCCCTCTTTGAGTCGGTCTCGGGGTTCACCACGACCGGCGCGTCGATCCTCCCGGAGATCAACCAGCGGCTCAACCCGGCGCTGCACTTCTGGCGCACGCTCACGCACTGGATCGGCGGCTTGGGCTTCGTGGTGCTCTTCGTCGCGGTGTTCCCGGCCTTGGGGGTGGGCGGCAAACGGCTGTTTCAGGGGGAGGTCGCCGGGCCCCGGGGCAAGGCCCTCACCCCGCGCATCCGTGAGACGTCCCTCGGCCTGTTGATGTCGCTGCTCGCGGGCACGATGCTC
>JBEAVX010000161.1:0-16679 GCA_041160755.1 Pseudomonadota bacterium | reverse complement strand
CTGGAGGAGCGGGGCGTCAGATAGCCCCGCGAGATGCGCTCAGCAACCCCGATCTGTCACCAGATCAACACCGCGCCCGCGACGGAGAGCCCGGCGCCCGTCCCGACGAGCAGCACACGGTCTCCGCGGCGAATCCGACCCTCGGCGGCGGCGACGTGCAGGGCCATCGGCACCGAGGCCGCGATGCAGTTGCCGTACTCGGAGATCACGTCCACGACACGATCGGGTCGGAGCCCGTAGAACCGACGCAGCGCCTCTAGGGCCGGGCCCGAGGCCTGGTGGGGCACGATCACGTCGATGGCCTCGGGGCCGTGGCCCAGGCTCGCCCACAGGCCGTCGAGGAGCTCCGCCACCCGCTGCCGCCCCATGCGGTACACCTTCGGGCCGTCCATGAAGAAGCGCTGGTGGGCCTCGGTGGTGGTCGGGTCAAAGGGGTGATGCCGGGTGCCGCCCCCGGCGACCTCGGTGAACGACGCGCCGGAGGGGTAGGTCATCATCGAGAACGCCAAGAGCGCGCTGGACTCGCCTTCGGGCGTCGGCTCCAGCACCACGGCGGCGGCGCCGTCGCCGATGAGCGCCGCGCTCTCGGGCGAGCGGGGGTCCAGAGACGGGGAGCCCTTCTCGGCGGAGACCAGGAGCACCCGGCGCCAAGGCCCCGTGGTGATCAGCCCCGCGGCGACCTGGAGCCCGACCACGAAGGACAGGCACGAGGCGTGCACCGAGAACGCCGGCACCCCCTCCAGGCCCAAGGCCCCGGCGATGAAGGTGGCCGTGTCGGGGAGCGCCTGCACCGCCGAGCCCGATCCGCTGAGCACAAGATCCGGCGGGGTGCCGCCGAGCGCCTGCCGCGCCGCCGCCGCGCCCAGGTCCTCTTGGGCCTCACCCTCGGCGTAATGCCGCCGCGCGACGCCCGTTCGGGAGAGGATCCACTCCGCGCTGCGCCCCAACGACGGCGCCAGCTCCTGGGCGGTCACCACACGCCTGGGCGCGTAGAGCCCGGTGCCGACGATCTTGATCCGGGCGATGGGGGGGGAGTGCTTCACCTCTTGGGGTGTAGATGCGCGCCGGGTGGGGTGTCAACGGCCTCACAAACGGCTGACAAGACCGCAGCCCGCCGCCAGCGCGAGCACCGTCGTCAAGGGGAGCCGGTGCGAGGCCAAGGCGAGCCCCGCGCCCAAGGCCAAGACCAGGGCCACCCCGTCGACGCTCGTGGGGTCAGGCACCTCGACGGCGACCCCGAGCGGCCCCGCCCAGGGGCGCACCTCGGCGAAGAGCGTGTGGGTGGCGAGCCACACCGCGAGCTGCAGCACCCCGCCACAGACCGCCGCCGTGACCGCCGTGAGCGCGGCGCGTAAGGCGACCACCCCCCGCAGCGCCTCGACCCACGGCGCCCCGGTGAAGATCCACAGAAAACACGGCGCGAAGGTGACGTGGGTGGTCAACACCGCGCCCAAGGTGCCCGCGATCCAGGGGCTCAGGCCCTCGGGCTGGCCGAACGCCGCCAAGAAGCCCACGAACTGCACCACCTGAATGAGCGGCCCCGGCGTGGTCTCGGCGAGGCCGAGGCCGTCGAGCATCTGCCCCGCCGTGAGCCAGCCCTTCACCTCGACGGCCTGCTGGGCGACCATCGCCAAGACCGCGTAGGCCCCGCCGAAGGTCACCGTCGCGGCCTTGGAGAACAGCACCCCGACTTCAGTGAGCGTGTGGTCCCGGCCCAAGACGAGGGCCACGGCGAGGAGCGGCCCCAACCAGACGCCGAGCCACACCGCGGCGGTCAACGCGGCGCGCCGAAGGCTGGGCTCGGTGTGGGTCGCCGCGCCGGACTCAATCCAGGCGTCGATGGGCGGCGTGGGGCCCTCGGCGGCGGTGGCCTCCTTCGTGGGCTCGACGAGCACCTGCCCCGGCGCCAGCCGCCCGAGGGCGAGGCCGATGAGCCCAGCGGTGAGCACGACCCCCACGAACGGCGCCTGCCACGCCCACATGCCCAAGGCGGCGGCGGCGGCGAGGACCACCAAGGTCGGCGTCTTGAGCACCCGTCGCCCGATGCGCACCATCGCCTCGATCACCAAGGCGAGCACGGCGGCCTTGAGCCCAAAGAACAGCCCCGCCACGGCGGGCACCGACCCAAAGGCGACATAGAGCGCGCTCAAGATGAAGATCGAGACAAAGCCCGGCAGCACAAACAGGCCCCCGGCGATGAGCCCGCCGCGCACGCCGTGCAAGAGCCAGCCCAGGTAGGTGACGAGCTGCATCGCCTCGGGGCCGGGCAAGAGCGTGCAGTAGCTCAAGGCGTGCAGAAACCGCGCCTCGGAGAGCCAGCGCCGCTCGACGACGATCGCCCGGTGCATCACCGCGATCTGCCCCGCCGGGCCGCCGAAGCTGTGCAGCGCGATGTGCGCCCAACAACGAAGGGCGTCGTCTCTGGAGATCGGCGGGAGCTGACCGGCGGTCACTTCGCCGCGTCGCCGCCAAAGCCCCGCAGGTAGACGATGAGCGCGCTCACGTCTGCGTCGTTGAGCTGGGGGAACGGCGCCATCGGCGTGCCCGGCTTGCCCGCCTTGATCGAGGTCTTGAGGGCCTCATCGGACTTGCCCTTCCAGAACTCCGGCGCGGTGAAGCTCGTGGGCTTGGGGTTCAGGGCCACGGCGGCGGGGCCTTTGCCGTCGCCCTTCTCGCCGTGACAGGCCATGCAGTTGGCGTTGTAGACCTTCTTGCCCCGGGCGGCGGGGTCTTGGGCCTGGGCCTCGGAGAGCCCCGCCACGGTGACGGCGGCGGCGAGGGCCGTGGCGGCGAAGAGCATCGTGGCGGCGCGGGTCATGGTCGGCTCCAGGCGGGGGTCTTGTTCTGGGTAGCTTAGCCGAGGGCGGCCCGCTGTGGAACACCGGGGAGCGGGCGCCTATTCAGCGGCGCGACGACGACGGGCGACCAGGGCGCCCAAGGCCGCGAGCAGGCCGACGGCGCCGAGGCCTTCAGGTTCTGCCGCCGCGCAGCCGCAGGTGCCGACCTCGGCGGAGATCACCGGCATCGGCGGCGCGACCCCGGCGCCGGAGACGGTGAGGCGAATCTCCGGCTGGGCGGGATCCGAGCTCACGAGGACGAGCTCGATCTCCTGAACGCCCTCCACCGTCGGGGCGAAGGTGACCACGACGCCGTCGAGGCCGCCCGGGGCGATGTAGATCTGCCCAGGGAAGACCGTGAACTCGCCGGGGCCGTAGGTGCCGATGATGCCCTCAAGCACCTGATCTCCCTCGTTGCCGATGGAGAGCTCCCAGGTGGCGATCTGGCCGATCTCGACCTCGCCGAAGCTGTGCGTCGTCTCGGCGAGGGTGAGCCGGGGCAGGGGGAAGCTCGTGAGCGCCGCGGGCATGTCGTGCTCACCCTCGGCGTCGATGAGGGGCACGGGGATGTCGAAGCTCGCCACGTCGTAGCAGCCGAACACCGACGCGCAGACCCCGAAGGTGGGCACGATGACGAGGTCGAGCCCGGCGGTGTAGGCCGTGGTGAGCGTGGTGTAGAGGTTGAGGCTGCTCGTGTCGGGGATCTCGTGGAGGATCTCCGCGCCGTCCTCTTCAGCGACGCCGTCTCCGGCGCTAAAGCGCACACCCCGAAGGCTCGCCCGGGCGTCGGGGCGCAAGGCGCCGTTGAGGTAGATGCCGACGCCGGAGAAGATGTCGTACTCAAGGTTGAACAGCTCGCGGTCGCTGCCTTCGGCGGCGGCCTCGACGGACTCCAGCGCCCCGCCCGGCAGGAGCCACGGCGTGAACACGGCCTCGCCGTAGAAGCTGTCCCCGGCCGACGCCAGGGCGTCCTCCCAGTAGATGCCCCACAGGTCGATCTTCATGTCCACCGAGGCGGTGATCATGGCGTCGAGGGCGAACAGGCCACCCTCTTCGTAGGCCGTGAAGCGCTGGGTGAGCGCCGTAGGCCACGAGAGGCCCGTCTCGCCGTCCATCTGGGTGTACGCGCCGCCCTCCGCGTTGATGCGGAAGGCCACGGCCACGGGCGAGCCCGAGGGCACCCAGCCGCTGTCGTACTCGACGGGGTCAAACACCGCGAGGAGATCGTCGTAGAGGAGCGGGTGAGTGACCGAGTCGTAGGCGAGCGCCGAGGGCAGAAGCGCGAGGAGGAGCATGGGTCGGCCTCTCTTGGGTGGGACGGCTCGAAGAATGGACCATTGTGAACGAGGCTTTGGCTCGGCGCAAGCGCGAACTGACAGAAGCGCGCCCGCCGGGTCGAGAGATCGCCTGAGGCGATCGTGCGCGCCGCGCCGAGTGACAGACCTGGGCTCGGAGGTGCTATAAGCTCTCGCCGCCCTCCCTCTGATCTGGAGGGCGCTCGTGGAGGTCGCTGCCGTGCGCGCGCTGATTCTGGGACTCGCTCTTTTTCCCTCGGCGGCTTGGGCTGCTACGGGCTCCGTTGACGTCAAGGTCTCGAACGCCCCCGGCGAGATCATCCTCGACGGCATCCCCACCGGCCTGAAGGCCCCCGCCGTGCTCAGCGATGTGCCCGTCGGCAGCCACCAGCTTGAGCTGGAGTACGGCTGCATGGTGGGCTCGGCCACGGTGACGGTCGTCGAGGGCCAGGCCACGGTGATCGACCTGCCGCTCCAGAACGTCGGCGGCACCGGCATGTTGCGCCTCAAGAACCTCCCCGGCGGCGCTGAGGTCGTGGTGGACGGCGCCGTCGTCACCCGCCCTGAGGAGGGCGTCACCCTGCGCTGCGGCGCGCGCACCGTCGAGGTCGAGGCGCCGGGCTACGAGCCCTTCACCGCCAAGGTCATCGTCACCTCGGCCAAGCGCGTGAACCTCGACGTCGTCATGGCCGCCGCCGACATCTCCACCGCCCCCACCAAGCCGCCGCCGCCGCGCCCCGCAGAGGAGGACGAGGAAGACGAGCCGATGTCCGAGCCCGACGCCGAGGACGACGGCCTCGACGAGCTCGACAGCCTGGACGAGCCCGACGAGCCCCCCCGGGGCGGTCGCGGCGACGACGAGGACGAGGAGCCCGCCGAGGAGGAGGAGGAGGAGCCCGTCGACGAGCCCGACTTCGACGACTACGAAGAGGAGGACGAGGACGAAGACTTCGACCGCGATCCCGACGAGCTTGACGAGGACGAAGAGGACCTCGACGAGCTCCCGCGCGGCGGCTCCAAGAGCAACGACCGCGCCGACCGCGACGGCGGCGGCAACGCCCCGGTTCGGGCGCTCGTCGTCTCGGCCTTCGGCGCGGGCGCCGTGGGCGGCGTGATCTACGGCGCGTCCGTGGCCCCAGCCTATCGCGCCGAGCTCGCCAACTACGAGGCGCTCCTCGCCGCGGGCTCCAGCAAAGCCGTGGGCTGGAAGGCCGACGTCGTCGATCCCCTGCGCAAGTCGATGATGACCGGCTACGCCTTGGGCGGCGTGTCCGCGGGCGCGGCGGTGATCAGCTACCTCGTGATCCCGGCCCAAGACAGCGACGTGATCATCACCCCGACCCACAACGGCGGCATGATCACGGTTCGGTTTTAGGTCGAGGGGGGTCGGCGTCGTGACGACGCTGACCGCCACGGCGTCGACACGGGTCGGCGCGCCTCGGTCTGCGCCAATCTGAACGATCTCCGCGTCCGGTCAGGCCGCCGGGAGGTTATTGCTGCGCAGCAACCCCCCGGAGCCGTCGCCGATGATCCGCCCTCGCGTCCTTGGGATGATGCTCTGCGCTGCAGTCCCCGCCTTGGCCCTCGCCGCTGAAGGCATGTGGCCTCCCGAGGCCCTGCCCCCGGCGGAGATCCTGCGCGGCATGGGGTTGGGCCTCGACCCGGCCCAGCTCGCGAACCCCCAGGCCGCCCCCCTCGGCGCCATCGTCTCCGTCGGCGGCGGCTGCTCAGGCTCCTTCGTCTCCGCCGATGGCCTCTTGGTCACCAACCACCACTGCGTCTCGGACCTGCTTCAGGCGAACTCCGACGCCCAGCAGAACCGCGCCCGAGACGGCTACCTCGCCAAGACCCGGGCTGAGGAGCTCCCCGGCGGCCCCACGGCCCGGGTGTACGTCGTCGAGGGCATCGAGGACGTCACGGCGAAGGTCCACGGCCCGGCGAAGAAGGCCAAGACCGACCTCGCCCGCTTTGAGGCCGCCGACAAGGCCCAGAAGCAGCTCATCGCCGCCTGCGAGTCCACGGCGGGACGCCGCTGTGAGGTCGTCGCCGACGACCACGGCCGCGCGTTCCGGCTCATCACCTACCGCGAGCACAAGGACGTGCGGGTGGTCTACGCCCCGCCGGAGTCCGTGGGCTCTTACGGCGGCGAGATCGACAACTGGATGTGGCCCCGCCACGCCGGAGACTTCGCCTTGCTGCGGGTCTACGTCGGCCCCGAGGGCCAGCTCGACGCCGGGCCCAACAACGTGCCCTATCGGCCGCCCCACCACCTCAAGGTGAGCGCTGAAGGGGTGAAGCCCGGCGACTTCGTGATGGCCGCGGGTTACCCCGGCTCCACCGAGCGCTACGGGCGCTTCGCCGATCAGCGGTTTCAGGCCGAGGTCGTCTTGCCCGCCCGGGCCGCCCTTCTGGACGAGATGCTCACGGTCTTGCGGGAAGAGTCCGCCCGCGACGCGGAGGGCGCCGCCCGCCTCGCCGCGCCCATCGACGGGCTGGCGAACTATCAGAAGTACGTCACCGGGCTCCTGGACAACCTCGCGGCGAGCCCGATCTTGGCCCAGCGCGAGGCCGAGGCCAAGGCCATCGCCGCCTGGGCCGCCGCCGATCCCGCCCGGGCCGCCCACGTCGCCGCCTTGGCCGAGCTGGAGCGCATCAGCGCCCAAGAGCGGGCCGAGCGCGCCGCCGGGGAGGTGCTGTGGCTGATGTTCAGCTCGGACCTGCTCACCGCCGCCCACACCTCCCTTCGCGCGGTGACCGAGCGCGCCAAGCCCGACCTCAAGCGGGACCAAGGCTTCCAGGCCCGTGACCAAGACGACCTCATCGACGGCCTCTACGGCGTGGACGACACGCTGTGGATCCCCGCCGAGCGCCGCCTGATCGAGCTTGGCATCCGCAAGAACGCCGCCTTGCCCGAGGGGGAGCGCATCGCCCCGCTGCACAGCTTCGTCGAGGCGCGGGGTGGCGTCGAGGCCACGGTGGCGCTGCTCTACACGAACCCCGCCTTGGTGGACGCCGCCGCCCGCAAGGCGCTGTTCGACGCGCCGCTCAAGCAGCTCCAGGCCTCTGCGGACCCTTGGGTGCAGCTCGCCCTGGCCTTAGAGACCTGGCTCGCCCCCCGCCGCGACCGCGACGAGGCCCTCGCCGGGGCGCGCTTGCGCCTGGAGCCCCTGTACATGGAGGCCGCCCGCGCCGTCCGGGCGAGCGCCTTCTACCCCGACGCGAACAACACCCTGCGCTGGACCTTCGGGTCGGTGAAGGGCTACAGCCCCGCCGACGGCGTGCTCTACACCCCCCAGACGACGGTGCCCGGCGTCGTCGCCAAGGCCGGTCCCGCGCCGTTCAACGCCCCGGAGCGCCTGCTCGCCGCCGCCGCCCGGGAGGCCTCCTCGCGCTGGGTGGATCCTGCGCTGGGCCATGTGCCCGTGGACTTCCTCACCGATCTCGACACCACCGGGGGCAACTCCGGCTCGGCGACGCTCAACGCCAAAGGGGAGCTCGTCGGCCTCGTCTTCGACGGCAACTACGAGTCCATGAGCGCCGACTGGATCTTCGACCCCGCCCTGACCCGCACCATCCACGTCGATGTGCGCTACCTGCTGTGGACCCTGGACGAGGTCGAGGGCGCCGCGGTCTTGGTCAAGGAGCTGGGCTTCTGAGCTTCCTGGGCTCGGGCGTGTTGTCCGACCCCCCCTTCATCCGTTAGCTGTTCCATGCACCGCACTCTTCGGAGTTCAGATGAGCTGGTTGCAGAGCCTCTACGCCTCGACCATCGGCAAAAAAGCCGTCATGGCGATCACGGGCCTCATCATCTTCGGGTTCACCCTCGGCCACATGGCGGGGAACCTCCTCGCCTTCTTCGGTGAGGACACCTTCAACACCTACGCCGCCACCCTCAAGGGCAACCCGCCCTTGCTGTGGGGAACGCGCCTGCTGCTGCTCACGGTGATCCCGCTGCACTTCTTGACGGCGTTTCAGCTCATCAAGCGCAGCAACGACGCCCGCCCGGCGGCCTACGCCAAGTGGCAGCCCCAGCGCAGCACCTACGCCTCGCGCACGATCCGCTTCGGCGGCATCTACCTGCTGGGCTTTATCCTGTACCACCTGGCACACTATACCCTGCACCTGACGAACCCCGAGTTCGCGGGGTACCACGACGCCCAAGGCCGCCATGACGCGTTCCGGATGGTCGTCGAGGGCTTCTCGAACCCGATCAACGTCGCCGTCTACCTCGTGGCGATGTTGTCCCTGGTGTTTCACCTCTCCCACGGCGCCTGGTCGATGTTTCAGTCCATGGGGTTGAACCACCCCAAGTACAACCAGCTCCGTGAGCGGGCCGCCTGGACTCTGGCGATCGTGCTCACCGTGGGCTTCTCGTCCGTGCCCCTCGCCGTCCTCACCGGCGTCGTTCACCGCTGATCCCTGGAGGATGCGACCATGACCCTTGACGGAAAATGCCCCTCCGGGCCCATCGAGACCGCCTGGGACAGTCACCGCTTCAACATGAAGCTGGTGAACCCGGCGAACCGCCGCAAGTTCAACGTGCTCGTCGTCGGCACCGGCCTCGCCGGGGCGGCCTGCGCGGCGACCTTGGGTGAGCTGGGCTTCAACGTCCAGGCCTTCTGTTACCAAGACAGCGCTCGCCGGGCCCACTCCATCGCCGCCCAGGGCGGCATCAACGCCGCGAAGAACTACCAGAACGACGGCGACAGCGTCTACCGCCTGTTCTACGACACGGTGAAGGGCGGCGACTACCGGTCCCGCGAGCGCAACGTCTATCGCCTCGCGCAGATCAGCGTGAACATCATCGACCAGGCCGTGGCCCAGGGCGTGCCCTTCGCCCGTGAGTACGGCGGCCTGCTCGACAACCGCTCCTTCGGCGGCGCCCAGGTGGCCCGCACGTTCTACGCCCGCGGCCAGACGGGGCAGCAGCTCCTCCTCGGCGCGTACTCCGCGCTCTCCCGGCAGGTGAACGCGGGCACGGTGAAGCTCCACACCCGCACCGAGATGCTCGACCTCGTCGTCATCGACGGCCGCGCCCGGGGCATCATCACCCGCAACCTCGCCACGGGGGAGCTGGAGAGCTGGGTCGGCGACGCCGTGGTCCTCGCCACGGGCGGCTACGGCAACGTGTTCTTCTTGAGCACCAACGCCATGGGCTGCAACGTCACCGCGACGTACAAGGCCTACAAGAAGGGCGCGCTGTTCGCGAACCCTTGCTACACGCAGATCCACCCCACCTGCATCCCCGTCTCCGGCGGGTACCAGTCCAAGCTCACCCTGATGAGCGAGTCGCTGCGAAACGACGGCCGGGTGTGGGTGCCCAAGTCCGCCGCCGACGCCACGAAGGACCCAAGCAGCCTGCCGGACGACCAGCGCGACTACTACTTGGAGCGCCGCTACCCGTCCTTCGGCAACCTCGTCCCCCGCGACGTGGCCTCGCGCAACGCGAAGACCGTCTGTGACGAGGGTCGCGGTGTGGGCCATGAGGTCGATGGCCAGCGCCGGGCGGTGTACCTCGACTTCCGCGACGCCATCCAGCGCGTCGGCAAGTCCACGATCGAGGCCCGCTACGGCAACCTCTTCCACATGTACACCAAGATCACCGGCGAGAACCCCTACGAGTCGCCGATGCGGATCTACCCCGCCATCCACTACACGATGGGCGGGCTGTGGGTGGACTACAACCTGATGAGCAACGTCGAGGGCCTGTTTGTGCTCGGAGAGGCCAACTTCTCCGATCACGGCGCCAACCGCCTGGGCGCCAGCGCGCTCATGCAGGGCCTCGCCGATGGCTACTTCATCGCCCCGCCGACGATCTCCGACTACCTCGCCCGGGTGGGCTGGGGCTCCAAGCTCACCGCCGAGCACGAGGGCTTCAAGGCCGCCAAGGGTGAGGCGAACGATCGTATCCAGAAGCTCCTCAGCATCAAGGGCAAACGCCCCGTCGACAGCTTCCACCGTGAGCTGGGCAACGTGATGTGGGACAAGTGCGGCATGTCCCGCACCAAAGAGGGCCTGGAGGAGGCGCTCAAGCGCATCCCCGAGATCCGCGCCGAGTTCTGGGAGAACGTGAACGTCCCCGGCGAGAACAAGGGCGTCAACCAGTCCTTGGAGCGCGCGGGCCGCGTCGCCGACTTCTTGGAGTTCGGCGAGCTGATGTGCCTCGACGCCTTGGAGCGCGCCGAGTCCTGCGGCGGCCACTTCCGCGAGGAGTCTCAGACCGAGGACGGCGAGGCCCTGCGCGACGACGACAACTTCCGTCACACGGCGGCTTGGGAGTACAAGGGCGTCGAGACCGCCCCCACCCTCCACAAAGAGGCCCTCAACTTCGACTACGTCAAGCTGACCCAGCGGAGCTACAAATGAAGATCACCCTCAATGTGTGGCGCCAGAGCGCCCCGCAGGCCGCGGGCTCCTTCGTCAAGTACGAGGTCGACGGGGTCAACGCCGACATGTCGATGCTCGAGATGCTCGACGTGCTCAACGACCGCCTGGAGTCCAAGGGGGAGGCGCCCATCGCCTTTGACCATGACTGCCGGGAGGGCATCTGCGGCGCCTGCGGCTTCATGATCAACGGCGTCGCGCACGGCCCCGAGAAAGAGATCACCGTCTGCCAGACCCACATGCGCTCGTTTAAGGACGGCGACGAGCTGACCTTAGAGCCGTGGCGGGCCATGGCGTTCCCGGTCATGCGTGACCTGATGGTCGATCGTTCGGCGTTTGACCGCATCATCCAGGCTGGCGGCTACGTCTCCGTGCGCACGGGCTCGGCGCCCGAGGCGAACGCGACGCCGGTGATGAAGGAGCACGCCGACCTGGCCTTCGAGGCGGCGGCCTGCATCGGCTGCGGCGCGTGTGTGGCGGCCTGCCCCAACGCGGCGGCGATGCTGTTCACCTCGGCCAAGGTCTCTCACCTCGGGCTCCTGCCCCAAGGTGAGCCCGAGCGTGACAAACGCGCGATGGACATGGTCGCCCAGATGGACAAAGAGGGCTTCGGCCACTGCACGAACCACGGCGAGTGTGAGGCCGTGTGCCCCAAAGGCATCAGCGTGAACTTCATCGCCCGGATGAACCGCGACCTGCTCTCGGCGACCTTACGCTCGACGCGCTGAGCCATGAAGCCCAAGGTCTGGGTGTTTGATCTGGACGGGACGCTCGTAGACAGCGCCCCGTCCATCGTGCTCGCGATCAACAACACCCTCGCCACGCTCTCCCGGCCGCCGCTGCCGCTGGGCGCTGTGCGGGAGATGATCGGCGAGGGCGCGTTCACCCTCGTCGTGCGGGCGCTGGAGGCCTCGGGCGGCCAGGGGTCGTGGAGCCCCCTAGCGGTCACCGAGCGGTTCTTGGAGATCTATCGGGCGCTGGAGGCCGAAGGCACCACCGCCTTCCCTGGCGCGGAGGGCTTGCTGCGCTCGCTTCACGCCCAAAAGATCCCCGTCGGGCTGTGCACCAACAAGCCCGACGCGCCCACCCAGCAGGTGCTCACCCGCCTGGGCTGGACGGCGCTCTTCGGCGCCGTCCTTGGCGGCGACGCCCGACCGTACCGAAAGCCCGACCCCCGCCACCTCCAAGACGTGATCACGGCCTTGGGCGGCGGCGCGGCGGTGATGATCGGCGACTCGATCACCGACCTTCGCGCGGCCAAGGCCGCCGGGGTGCCCTGTGTGCTGATCACCCACGGCTACAGCGTCGAGGACGTCGCGACCTTGGGCGCGGACGCCGTCGTGGCCTCGTTGGCGGAGGTCCCCGAGGCCGTGGCGCGGCTCTAGTCGTCGCTCAGTCGAGGGACTTGCGCCGCAGCACCAGCTCCACGGCCTCGGCCTCGGGCCCCAGGCGCGCGGGCCAGGTCTCCAGCACCTCAAAGCCGAGCTTGTCCAAGGCCGCGGTGACGCCCAGCGGGTCTTGGGGGTGGCGCACCTCGACGGCCCACACCGGTCGGCTGAGCTGGTCACGCTGGGACTGCAGGCGATCGGCGAGCTGGTGGGCCTCGACGTGGACCCCTTTGAGGTCGATCCGGCCCAAGGCCAAGGCCTCGGCCTGGAGCAGCTCCGGCGCCAGCCCGGCCTCAAAGGTCAGCACGCTCGGGCCCCGCGGCCCCGCCGGGGGCGCGAGGGTGAGGATCGCCTCGACGAGCGCGCGGGTGGGCCACTCCACGGCGCGGGGCGACGGGGCGGCCCAGGCCCAGCGGCTCGGGGCGTAGGTGAGGCGGGTGATCCCGGCGGAGAGGGTCGTCGCCGGGCGGCGGTCCCGCATCACCGGGTCACGGCTGATCACCATCCGGGGCACCTCCAGCTCCGGCGCGCGCCACGAGAGCTGGCCGAGGAGCCCCCACAGCACCAACACGCCACACAGAGCGCTCTGCGCCCGGGGCCAGCGGGAGAGCAGGGCCAAAGGCGCCAAGGCCAGCGGCAGCACGAAGGGCCAGAGCGCGGCGAAGTGGCGCTCGTGGGCGTCGGGGAAACGCATCAGGCCGAACAGACCGGCGGCGAAGGCCAAGACCACGGCCCCCAACAGCGGCGCCTCCCGGCGAACAAACGGCGCGACGACGAGCCCAGCGGCGAGCCCCCAGGCGAGCGGCGCCGGGGTGAGGCCATCCTTGAGGTAGGCCACCCACGAGAGCCGCCAGCCCCACAGCGCCTCACCCGTGGGGAGCTGGTGCTGGGCGTTGACGTTCTGGAGCACGTCCTGGATAAACTTCAGGCTCGGCACGAGCCAGGGCAAGACCACGGCGGCGACGACGGCGAGCCACAAGGCCGGGGCCCAGAGCGCCCGGAGACCGCCGCGACCCCACACAAACAGGAGCCAGAGGGCCAAGGGCGGCGCGAAGAACAAGGCGGTCTGTTTGGTGAGCAGGGTGAGCCCCATCACCAGCCCGCCGAGCGCCACGGCGGCTGGGCCCGCGCCGGGCAAGGGCAAGGTGCCCAGGCTCAAGGCGAGCATCCCGGCCAAGGGCGCATCGAGCATCCCCTCAGCGCGCTGGGCCCACAGCAGCGGGCACATCATCGCCAAGGCGGCGGCCGCGAGACCGACGGATCGGCCCCACAGCCGCGCCGTGGTGAGCCCGAGCCCGATCACCAAGGCCGCGGCGAAGCTCGCCTGGCTCGCCCGAAACGCCTCGGGCGCGGCGCCAAACCAGCGATGCCAGGGGATCGACAGCCAGTCGGCGAGGTGGGGGTAATAGCCCGGGCTGTACAGCATGTTCAGCGCCAGCGGCGACGGGCGATGCGCGGCGCCATCGGCCGTTCTCAACGAGGAAAAGGTGTGCAGGCCGCTGTCTCCCCAGGCCAGCGGCCAACGATCGGCGGCGCTCCACGCCACATGGTCCCAGGCCGTGAGCCCGGCCAAGGTGACCAAAGCCACGGCGAAGGCCCACGATCCTCGGCCTGCAGGGGTGTTTGAGCCCGGCGTCCCGCCGCGACCCTCCGCCATCACAGGTTTCGGCGGTACTCTCCGCCGACCTCATACAGCGCACGGCTGATCTGCCCCAGGCTCGCCACCCGCACGGCGTCCATGAGCGCGGCGAAGAGGTTCTCGCCGTGCAGCGCCGCGTCCTTGAGCCGCTCCAAGACGGCCTTGGCGTCCTCAGCGTGCGCGGCCTGGAAACGCCGCACCGACTCGATCTGCCCGGCTTTCTCCTCCGGGCTCGCTCGGCGCAGCTCGATCGGCGGCGGCTCATACCCTTCTGCGAGCACCTTCGGGTCCAAGAAGGTGTTCACGCCGACGATCGGCAGGGCCCCGTCGTGCTTGAGCTGCTCGTAGTACAAGGACTCGTCCTGGATCTTGCCGCGCTGGTACTGGGTCTCCATCGCGCCGAGCACGCCGCCGCGCTCGTTCAGGCGCTCAAACTCAGCGAGCACGGCCTCCTCGACGAGATCCGTGAGCTCCTCGACGATGAAGCTGCCCTGGAGCGCGTTCTCGTTCTTGAGCAGGCCGAACTCTTTGGTGAGGATGAGCTGAATCGCCATCGCCCGGCGCACGGAGTCCTCCGTGGGCGTGGTGATCGCCTCGTCGTATGCGTTCGTGTGCAGGCTGTTGCAGTTGTCGTAGAACGCCAACAGCGCCTGCAAGGTGGTGCGCACGTCGTTGAACTGTATCTCTTGGGCGTGCAGGGACCGGCCGGAGGTCTGAATGTGGTACTTCAACATCTGGCTGCGCGGCGAGGCGCCATACCGCCGCTGCATCGCCACGGCCCAGATGCGCCGTGCCACGCGGCCGAGCACGGTGTACTCCGGGTCCATGCCGTTGGAGAAGAAGAACGAGAGGTTCGGCGCGAAGTCGTCGATCTTCATGCCCCGGGCGAGGTAGACCTCGACGAAGGTGAAGCCGTTCGAGAGCGTGAACGCGAGCTGGCTGATGGGGTTGGCCCCGGCTTCAGCGATGTGGTAGCCCGAGATCGAGACGCTGTAATAATTCCGCACCTTGTGCTGGATGAAGTACTCCTGAATGTCGCCCATCATGCGCAAGGCGAACTCCGTGGAGAAGATGCAGGTGTTCTGTGCCTGATCTTCTTTGAGGATGTCGGCCTGCACGGTGCCACGCACCTGCTGGAGCGTGCGCGCCTTCACGGCCTGGGCCTCGGCCTCGGTGAGCGCCTCGCCTTTTTTGGCCTCGGCGGCGGCGAGCTGCTGATCGATGGCGGTGTTCAGGAACATCGCCAGCAAGATCGGCGCCGGGCCGTTGATCGTCATCGACACGCTCGTCGTCGGCGCGCAGAGGTCAAAGCCGCCGTAGAGGATCTTCATGTCGTCGAGCGTCGGCACGCTCACGCCGGACTCGCCGATCTTGCCGTAGATGTCGGGGCGAATCGCCGGGTCTTCGCCGTAGAGCGTCACCGAGTCAAACGCCGTCGAGAGCCGGGCCGCGGGCTCACCCTCGCAGAGCAGATGAAAGCGCGCGTTGGTCTTCGCCGGGCCGCCCTCACCCGCGAACATCCGCTTTGGGTCCTCCTGGGCGCGCTTGAGGGGGAAGACCCCGGCGGTGTACGGGAACTCGCCGGGCACGTTCTCCAACATCGACCAGCGCACGATCTCGCCGTGATCGACGAAGCGGGGCACGGCCACCCGGGGGATGCGGGTGCCCGAGAGCGACGTGGTGATCAGCGGCTGGTGGATCTCTTGGCCCCGCACGGTGTAGACGAGGGCGTCTTGGCGGTACCGGGCGGCCTTCTCGGCCCAGCCGTCGATCACCGCCCGGGTGTCGGGGTGGAAGGCGGCGCGCCGGGCCTCGGCCTGGGTGAGCAGCGCGGCGGCGGTGGTGGGCTCACCCAGCAGGCGCGCGGCCTCTTGGAGATGCCAGGCGTCGCGGGCCAGGGTGGCCTGCTCGGCGACGAAGCGGCGGTGATCCCGGCAGGCCCGGGCGATCTCGGCGAGGTGCTGGTGGCGCTCGGGGGAGAGGATCGCCCGGCGCGGCGGGCTCGCCTTCACGCCGGGGTCTTTGAGCTTGGACGGCCAGGGGCGCCCCGTGCGCTCGGCGACGAGGCCCATGAGGTGCAGGTAGACCGCGTTCACGCCGACGTCGTTGAACTGTGAGGCGATGGTGCCGAACACGGGCAGCGCGTCGTCCGGCGTCGAGAACAGCTCCCGGTTGCGCCGCACCTGCTTACGCACGTCGCGCAGGGCGTCTTGGGCCCCCCGGCGCTCAAACTTGTTGAGCACGACGACATCGGCGAAGTCGAGCATGTCGATCTTCTCAAGCTGGGAGCTGGCGCCGTACTCCGGCGTCATCACGTAGACGCCCAGATCAGCGACCTCCATCACCGCCGAGTCGCCTTGTCCGATGCCTGAAGTCTCGACGAAGATGAGCTCAAAGCCCGCGAGGCGGCAGGCGGCGATGGCGTCCGCCGTGGCCCGGGAGAGCTCGCCGCCGGAGTCGCGGGTGGCCAACGACCGCATGAAGCAGCCGCCGCCGGAGATGGCGTTCATGCGGATGCGGTCGCCCAAGAGCGCGCCGCCGGTGCGTTTGCGGGTGGGGTCGATGGAGAGCACGGCGACGGGGCGATCGGGGTGATCGCGCCGAGCGCGCCGCACGAGCTCATCGGTGAACGAGGACTTGCCCGCGCCGCCGGTGCCGGTGATGCCGATGACCGCCGCGCCGGTCGCCGCGCTGAGCGCCGCCCGCAGCGACGGCGCCAGGGCCCCGGGGGACTCGACCTCCCGCTCGGCCAGAGTGATCAGCCGGGCGAGCGCGCCCTTGTCACCGGCCTTCACCCCGGCGAGGATCGCCTCAGCGTCTTGTTGGCCGTGGTCGGTGACGTCGTAGTCGGCGCCGCGCACCAGGTCGGCGATCATGCCGACGAGGCCCAGGCGGCGGCCGTCCTCGGGGTGGTAGATGCGGGTGACGCCATCGGCGTGGAGCTGGCGGATCTCCTCGGGCACGATCACCCCGCCGCCGCCGCCGTAGACCTTGATGTGCCCCGCGCCTTGTTCGCGCAGGAGCTGCACCATGTAGCGGAAGTACTCCATGTGCCCGCCCTGGTAGGACGAGATCGCGACGGCCTGGGCGTCCTCTTCGATGGCGGCCTGGACGACGTCGGCGACGGAGCGGTTGT
>JBEAVX010000136.1:0-3271 GCA_041160755.1 Pseudomonadota bacterium | reverse complement strand
GGCCGCCATCGCCGAGGCCAACGCGCTCCTGGCGGACTACCCGACGAGCCCCCTGGCCGAGCACGCCCGCTGGGTGATCAAACGCGCCGAGGCCGGCGACCCCTACAAGCCGCTCACCATCGGCGTGCTCTTGCCCTTGACCGGTGAGTACGCGCCCCCTGGCAAACAGCTCAAGGACGCGCTCACCTTGGCCGTTCAGGACGCGGGCGGCGGGGTCACCTTGGTGTTTAAGGACAGCGCCGGAGATCCGGCCAAAGCCACGGCGGCGTTTGAGGCCTTGGTGCTCAAGGACGGCGTCGCGGCGGTGATCGGGCCCTTGCTCAAAGAAGAGGTGTTCCCCGTCGCGGCCCAGGCCCAGGCGGCGGGGGTGCCCTTGCTCACGCTCACCCAGGCGCCGGACGTCACCGACGCCGGGGACTACGTCTTCCGGGGTTACCTCACCACGGAGCAGCAGGTCGCGGGCTTGCTGGAGTACGTCATGGTCGAGAAGGGGATGCAGCGCTTCGCCGTGCTCGCCCCAGACAACGCCTATGGCCAGCACGCCCGAGACACCTTCACCGCCCAGGTCGCGGCCCGGGGCGGCGAGGTCAAGGTGACGGTGATGTACCCGCCCGAGGCGAACGACTTCCGTAGGCAGGCCGCGGAGCTCGGGCAGAAGAACTACGACGCCCGCCGCGCCGAGCTCGCCCGGCTCAAACGAGAGGCTGAAGCCAAAGGCATGAACCCCGACAAGGTCGTGCTGCCGCCGAACCAAGACTTTGAGGCGATCTTCATCCCCGACAACTACAGCCGCGTGGCGCTGGTCGGCGCGTCGCTGGCCTACGAAGAGTTCGCCGTGGGCAGCTTCCGCCCCACCCGGGGCGCGGCGCCGATCCCCCTGCTGGGCCTCAACGGCTACCACAACGCGGAGCTGCCCAAGCGCGGCGGCGCGTATGTGTCGGGCTGCTACTTCGTGGACGCCTTTGACCCCCGCGACGGCGGCGCCGAGGCCCTGGCCTTCTCCGAGAGCTTCCAGCGGGCCTACAGCCGCACGCCGACGGTGATGGAGGCCACGGCTTATGACGCCGGTCGGCTGATGGCGACGGCCGCGCGCTCGGGGGCGGCGGACCGTGAGGCCCTGCGTGTGGCGCTCAACGGGGCCCAGCTCGGCGCCCCGGTCTCTGGCGCGGGCGCCTTTGACGCCGAGCGTGAGCTGCAGCGGGAGATGATGGTGTTCTCCGTGCGCGGCGGGGCCATCGTCCGTGTTGACGACGACGTCCCCGAAGAGGCGCCGCCGACGCCTTAAGCGGCGGCGCTAAGGCTGCGCGGCGGCCTCGTCGATGAGCGCCTGAATCTCCGGCGGCGGCGCCAGCGACGGCAGCTCCGTGGGGCTCGTGGTCAGGCTCACCAAGGTGACCACCTGCTCGATGCCCATGGTCTTTGAGGTGAACACCGTCGCGGTGAGCATGCCCTCGATCTCGCGGTAGTTGCTGAGCTCGGTGCTCACGTTCAGCGAGCCCAGGTTCATCTTCACCCGCTCCTCGTAGCCCACCAAGAGCCCGGACTCCTGAGAGAAGTAGAGCGTGCGCACGTCGCCCCAGGGCTTCGTGGCCTTCACGACGAAGCAGTCCTCCTCGGCGTAAGGCGCCACGTCCGCCACCTCAAGGGCGGTGTAGCGGGTGGCCCAGTCGAGGTCACCCCGGGGGTTCGCGTCGAACAAGAGCTGGTCCCGCTCGGCGCCGTCGAGCAGGCGCGGGCCCTCTAGGTTGTCCGACGCCCAGCCCACGCCCTCGTAGAGCCCCATCTGGAGCTCCCCGATGCCCGCGATGTTCATCTGGGTGAGCATGTTCTGGCCGACCGTCCAGGTCTCCACGGTGCCGCCCATGCCTTGGGCGGGGACGGCCATGTCGGCGACCATGTGCATCGCGGCGGGGGTCGGCGGCGGGTTCGCCGGGTCGACGCCCGTGGCCTTGAGGTACCGCTCAAAGACCTCCGCCGGGGAGGGGAGATCCTTCGCGGCCGCGCCGCCGCTCTCGGGGGCCCGTTTGGCCCCGCAGCCGACGACGAGGCCGAGCACACAGAGGAGGGAGAGCGCGCGGGTCATGGGGTCTGCTCCAGAGCGCTGCGCGCCCAGGTGATCGCGGCCTGCTCGGCCTGGTCAACGCCTTGGCCCAGCGCCGCGAGGGTGTGTGGGGTCAGCTCATCGGGGATCACGCCCCGGGCCTCCACGGGCTGGCCGTCGGGGCCATACAAGAACGAGAGCACGAGCTGCAGGCTGTCGCCGTTGGGCAGCTCCCGCACGATCGAGGGCAAGGCCCAGCCCGGCGTCGGCGCGCCGAACACCCGGGCGAGCTTGAGGCCCTGAAGCCCGGCGGCGAAGAACTCCGACGTCGACATCGACAGCTCATCGACGATCACGGCCAGGGGCCCGTCGATGCGCTGGGCGGCGGGGCGGGGCCGGATGAGGAGCTGCAGGTCCATGTCCCGGCCCACCATCCGCCCGAGGCTCAGCTTGGGCTGGCCGACGAAGTGCCCGGCGAGGTTGCCCGCCATCATCGCGACGCCGCCGGGGTTGCCCCGCACATCGACGACCATCGCCCGGGCGCCTTGGGCCTTGAGGGACTCGACGGCGGCGGTGAAGGCCGGGCCGATGGACGGCATAAACACGTTGAAGTGGATGACGCCGACCCCGCCCGGGGCGAGGCGCGACTCCAGCCAGGCCGCCATCGGGGGCATGAGGCCGATCTCGGCGATCTCCCCCGGCGAGGGCTCGTGGGTGAGCTGAACGACCCGGGGGCCCTCCAAGGTCGCCACGGTCAGCGCCATGGACTGACCCGCCGTGCCTTCATCCACCGACGCGACGGCGAGGCCACGCATCGTCGGCAGGAGGCGCTCCTCGACGCCATAATCGACGGACTTGACCCAGTCGGCGGTCATCCAGCCGTTGGCCGCGATGACCGTCTGGCCCACCTTGACCCCGGCACGATCCGCCGGGCCGCCGGGGCGAACCCGGGTGATCACGAGCTGCTCCTCGACCAACCTCAGCTCAAAGCCCGCGTCTCCGGGGCCGCCGGACACGCTCGCTGGGGGCGGAGCCTCCGCGGCGCTCGGCGCGGGCGCGGCGGGCGGCGGGAGAGACGCCGTGGTCGGCGGCGCGGCGGGAGGCGGCGGTGGCGGTGGCGGCGCAGGCGGTGGCGGCGCGACCTCACCCGTCACCGACAAGGTGGAGGGGAAGACCTGAAAGTGGCTGTCGCCCAAGGCGTCGAGCAGCTTCTGAATCACGGCCCGGGTC
>JBEAVX010000135.1:0-2797 GCA_041160755.1 Pseudomonadota bacterium | reverse complement strand
GTGCTGGAGGATCGCCAAGGCCCGAGCCTGGAGGTGAGCCCCGGGGTGACGGCGGGGGACTACCTGCTGGGCTTCTTGTTGGGCACCCGCAACGCGCTCACCGAGGCCGGGCGGCGCTCGTTGACGATCACCCTCGACCGCGTGGGCCCCCGGCAGCTCGGCGCGCTCATCGCGCTCTTTGAGCGGGCCGTTGGGTTCTACGCGAGCCTGGTCGGCGTCAACGCCTACCACCAGCCCGGCGTCGAGGCCGGCAAGAAGGCCGCCGGGGTGGCGCTGCGCCTGCAGGCCGCGCTCTTGGCCGGGGAGGCCGAGGTGGTCGGCGATGACGCGGCGCTGATCGTCGCCCACCTGCAGGCGAACGGGCGGTGGGCCCCCAAACCCTGACGCGCGCTCAGGCGCCGATACGGAATCGTCACGGACGCCGGGAGGCGGGTCGGATACTTCCGCGCGCCTCTCACCCGCTCACGTTCTCCCTGGAGAGCCTCTCATGTCCGATCAGATCCAGGCCGCGGCTCGTTTTGAGGCGGTCCGCGTCGCCAACAGCCGTCAGCCCCGTCGTTTTGAGCGTGTGCTCGGCCGCGACGGCAAGCCGGAGCAGGTCGCCGCGTACTTCGGCGCCAACACCTTCTCTCTCGGCATGATGGAGGAGAAGCTCCCCCGGCCGATCTTCGAGCGCATCAAGGCCTGTATCCAGGACGGCCAGCGCCTCGATCTCGACGTGGCCCACGCCGTCGCGCACTCGGTGAAGGAGTGGGCGCTCAGCCAGGGCGTGTCGCACTTCACCCACTGGTTCCAGCCGATGACGGGGCAGACCGCCGAGAAGCACGACGCCTTCTTGACGCTGGGCAAGAACGGCGAGGCCATCGAGCGGTTCACGGCGGCGATGCTCGTGCAGTCCGAGCCCGACGCCTCGTCGTTCCCCTCGGGCGGCACCCGCTCCACCTTTGAGGCCCGTGGCTACACCGCCTGGGACCCGTCCTCGCCCATGTTCATCATGGAGACCGAGAACGGCAAGACCCTGTGTATCCCCTCGGCGTTCATCTCCTACACCGGCGCCGCGCTCGACAAGAAGGTGCCGCTGTTGCGCTCGATGGAGGCGCTGGACCGCGCCGCCCGCCGCCTGCTCACGGCCATCGGCGAGGAGCCCCGCCGGGTGGTCGCCACCTTGGGCTGCGAACAAGAGTACTTCTTGGTCGATCGCGCCTACTGGTCCCTGCGCCCCGACCTCGCCATCGGCGGCCGCACGGTCGTCGGCGCCCCGCCGCCCAAGGGCCAGAGCCTGGAGGACCACTACTTCGGCTCGATCCCGCCCCGGGTGCAGGCGTTTATGCAGGAGGTCGAGCAGGAGCTGTACAAGCTCGGCGTGCCCGCCAAGACCCGCCACAACGAGGTCGCCCCCTGCCAGTTTGAGCTGGCGCCGATCTTCCGCGAGGCGAACGTCGCCATCGACCACAACCAGCTCATCATGGAGGTCTTGCAGCGCGTGGCCCTGCGCCACGACTACAAGGCGCTCCTGCACGAGAAGCCCTACGCCGGCATCAACGGCAGCGGCAAACACTGCAACTGGTCGATGTCCGACTCCACGGGCGAGAACCTCTTGGAGCCCGGCAAGAACCCCCACGACAGCCTGCGCTTCTTGGCGGTGCTCGCGGCGGTGCTCTTGGGCGTGTGGCGCTACAACGGCGTCTTGCGCGCGTTCATCGGGAGCTGGTCCAACGACTTCCGCCTCGGCGCGAACGAGGCGCCCCCGGCGATCATGTCGATCTTCGTCGGTGACCTGCTCAACCGCATCTGCGACGATCTCGCCGAGGGCAAAGGCACGGGCAGCTCCGCCGAGCAGGTGATGATGTCTCTGGGCGTCGCGCAGCTCCCCCAGGTCGCCAAAGACAACACCGACCGCAACCGCACGAGCCCCATCGCCTTCACCGGCAACAAGTTTGAGGTGCGCGCCGTGGGCTCGCGGCAGAACCCCTCCCAGCCCATGACCGCGATGAACACCATCGTCGCCGAGGGCATGGAGCAGATCACCGCCTGGATCCAAGAGGCCGGCGGCGGCCCCGAGGCGGCCCTGGCGGCGATCCGCAAGGCGATCATCGAGTCCAAGAACGTGCGTTTTGAGGGCAACGGCTACAGCGCCGAGTGGGTGGAGGAGGCCGCGCGCCGTGGCCTCAAGAACCACGTCACCACGCCGGCCGCGCTCACCGAGCTCGGCGCCGAGAGCACCCTCACCCTGTTCGAGAAGCACAAGGTCTACGCCCGTGAGGAGCTGGAGGCCCGGGGCCGCATCCTCGCCGAGCAGTACATCACCAACGCCCGCATCGAGGTGGACCTCATGCGCACGGTCATCGACACGATGATCATGCCCGCCGCCTTGGGCGAGGCCGGTGAGCTGGCCGGGGCCCTGGACGACCTGCTGGATGTGGCCGACCGCCTGGGCATGACCGGCTTCTCCCCGGCGACCGCCCGCCTGGGCAAGCTCACCGAGGGCATCCGTGGTCTGCATGAGGCCCGCGTGGCCTTGGAGCAGGCCGTTGACCTCGCCGACGCCGACGCGCACCACGCCGCGGGCACGTCTACGCACATCTCCCCGGCGCTGCAGCGGTGTCGGGAGGCCGCGGACTATCTGGAGACGCTGGTGTCCGATGGGCGCTGGCCGCTGCCGAAGTACCGTGAGCTGCTGTTTCTGAGCTGAGCGACGCGGTTGGGTGTGCTGGGCGCCAATTCGGCAGACAGTGTCTGCGGAGTTGGCGCTCGTTGTTGGGGGGTGGGCCGTGCGCGTTGGCCTCGGCTTGGGGCG
>JBEAVX010000117.1:0-8766 GCA_041160755.1 Pseudomonadota bacterium | reverse complement strand
CGATGGCGGCGTCGCGGGCGAGGGCGATCTGCAGCAGCTCCTCGGCCAAGGCCAAACGCTGCCCCGCGCTCACCCAGCGCCAATAAGCGAGGCTGGCGTCGCGGGTGACGACCAGCCGCGCGGTGTCGACGATGGCCTCGGCGGCCTCGACCCGCACCCCGGCGGCTTGCAGCGCCGCGCGCTCGGCGTCGATGGCGCGGCCTTTCAGCAGAGGCACGGTCACCCCCGCCGAGAGCTCCCCAGCGGGGCCCGTGGCCAGCTCGCCGTAGTAGTCGGGCAGGCCGCCGACGCCGAGGTTGTAGCCCGCGTCGAGCTGCGCGCCCCACAGCGGCGTGAGCTGGGTGAGGCCCGCGGCCGCGGTGACGTAGTCGTACTCGCCCAGGGGCACGGCGAGGCCCGACGCGCTCCAGCCGAGATCGTAGGCCCCTTTGGCGCCGAGCCGCGCGGCCTCGGCCTTCGCGAGCTCCTGCGCCGCCCGAGCGACGAGGGGTGAGCGCTCCTCGGCCGAGATCAGCACCTCGCCCAGCTCCAGCGGCGCCGCCCACAGCGCGCCGACCCACCACAGCGCGGCGAGCACGCTCACTTCGCCTCCTTGAGCGCGTCCTTGAGGCCCGGGCTCCCCAGGGCGCCCTCCTCTTTGGTGTCTTGGGCCAAGGTGGGGATCGACGGCGGGAAGTCGTTGAGCTGGCGCCAGAGCTCATAGGCCAAGGGCACGGTGTTGAGCATCACCCAGCCCTTCGCTTTGCCGCCTTGGCGCAGGTTCTTGCCGTCGGGCCACGCCGGCTCGTTGGGATCGGGCACGACGAGCACCCGGAACTTGCCTTTGCCGTCGCCCGCGGCGTCCACGAAGGCGACCACGCCGCCGAAGGTGCCCACCGCCACCGACGGCCAGCCCGAGAACTGCACCGCGGGCCAGCCCTCAAACTGGAGCCGCACCGGCTGGCCCTCGGAGATCAGCGGCATGTCGTTGCCGTCGATGGTCAGCTCGGCGGAGCGCTGGGTGACGTCGGGGATGATCACCACGAGGGGATCCCCGGCCTTCACCTGCTCGCCGCCTTGGCCCGCGACCACCTTAAAGATCACGCCGTCCCGAGGGGCGACGATGGTCTGGCTCTCTTGGCGCGAGAGCCGCACGTCGATCTCGACGACCTTGCCTTGGGCGGCGGCCTCCCCGGCGATGGCGGAGTTGAGGTCGCCATCGACGGACGCGATGGCGGCGTCGGCCTTGCGCATGACCACGTCGACGTCGAGGCGGGCGGCGTTGAGGTCAGACTGGGCCACCCGCAGCGCGGCCTGGGCGCGGCTGAGGCTCGCCCGGACCTGCTCGGCGCGCAGCTCGGCGAGCTCCAGCTCACGGGTCGGGGTGAGGCCCTGCTCGTGGAGCGCGCGCACCCGGTCGAGGTTCTGTTTGGCCTGAATCGCGGCGGCCTCCTCGGCGGCGACGGCCTCCTCGGCGGCCTGGAGCTTGTCTTCAGCCATGCGCACCTCGGCCTCAGCGATGCGCAGCTCCAGATCGCGGCTCTGCTCCAGGGCGAGGATGCGGTCCTTCATCGACGCGATGCGGTCCTCCAGCGCGTTCCGCTGCTGCACCTGGAGCGCGCGCTCTTGGCGCATTCGGTCGAGGAGCGTCGGGTCGTTGTCGCGCAGCTCCACGATGGGGTCGCCCGCCTTCACGCGGTCACCTTCTTGCACGAACCACTCGACGGCGCGGCCAGAGATCGTCGCCTCGACGTTCTGAATGCGCTCTTGAGGGGCGTAGGCGATCACCTGGCCGGACCCTAGGGCCGTCTGCTGCCAGGGCACGACGGCGAGGCCGATCAGGACGACCACAAACGCGATGAGCAGGGCGCGGGCGACGGCGCGCACGCTCTGGGGGGTGCGCACGAGGCGCTGGGCGGTGAGGCCTTGGGGCAGCGGGTGTCCAGGCATGGCTCAGGCGTCCCCGGGAGGGGTGGAGGCGGGCGAGAAGAGGCTGAGATCGGCGCTGCTGTCGAGCTCGACCAAGGCGCCGTCGGTGAGGAGCAGGCGCCGGGCGCAGCGCCGGGCGAGCTCCGCGTCTTGGGTGAACAGCGCCAAGGTCCAGGGCGCGCTGGAGTCGGTGAGCCCGGCGACGAGGGGCGCGCGCTGGTTCACCGGGAGCGCGTCGAGCACCCGATCGGCGAGGAGCAGCCGGGGCCGGGTGAGCACCGCCCGGGCCAAGGACAGCCGGAGGATCTGGTTCGTCGAGAGCGGCGCGCCGCCGGGCTGAAGCTCGGTCTGCAGGCCGTCGGGCAGCGCACGAACGGCCTCCCAGAGGTCCACCTGGCGCAGCGCGCGCTCCATCTCGGCGAGGGAGATGTCGGCGCGGCCAAAGCCCAGGTTCTCGGCGACGGTGCCCATGAACAGCTCGACGCCGCGCACGAGCACCACCTGCTCCCGCAGCTCATCGGGGCGCAGGGTGTGGAGCGGCTGATCGTCGAGGTACACCACGCCGTCGGTGGGCTGGCGCACCCCGGCGAGCAGGTCGGCGAGCAGCGACTTGCCCGCGCCGTCGAGGCCCAAGATCGCGACGTGCTCCCCGGGGTTGAGCCGCAGGTTGAGGCCCGAGATCGGCGACAGGCCGCTGCGCATCTTGAGGCCGACCCCTTGGGCGTCTAAGGCCGCGGGGCCCTCTCCGGCGGGCACGGGCAGGCCGTCGATGGGCTCCGTGCGCAGCTCGACGAGGGTGCCGAGCTTGTCGACGGCGGCGACGAGGTCGTAGAAGGTCTCCAGCTTCGAGGTGAGCTTCGAGAAGCCCGAGAGCGACGCGGCGACGATGAGCTCGGCGGCGACGAGCTGGCCCAGGGTGAGCTGCCCGTCGAGCACCAAGAACCCGCCCATGCCCAGGAGCGCCGTGCCCGCGACGGCCTGCAGCGCGAGGCTCGCGAGGATCTGCCGGAACACCACCCGCCAGTGCTCGTCCCGGGCCTTGAGGTAGGCGCAGGAGAGCTCATCGGCTCGGCGCACCGCCAGCTCCGCGCCGCCGGGCATCCGGAACAGCCGCGTCGCCAGGGCCACCTCCTCCAACCAGCCCGCGACGGCGTACTTCGCCTTGCTCTCCTTGAGCGCGGTCTTCGGGCCGTCGCGGCCCTGGACAAAGACGATGACGAGGATGCCCCCCAACAGCAGCAGGTCAAAGGCCAGGAGGTAAGGGTGATACAGCGCCAAGAGCAGCAGCCCCACGGCGGACTGCAACAAGGCCGAGACCCCCTCCACCAAGAGCGACGCGCTGGCCTTCTGCACCGTGAGCACGTCAAAGAAGCGGTTGAGCAGCTCCGAGCCCCGGTCACGCTCGAAGCTCTCGATGCGCACCCGGGGCAGGCGCCAGGAGAGGTCGGCGACGAGGCGCACGAAGACCCGGCGCTGGAGCAGCTCGACGGTGGTGAGCTGCAGGGCCTTGAGGGCCGCCGCGAGGCCCAAGGCCGCCAACAACAACAGCGCGAGCACGACGATGGGCTGACGAAACGCCCCGAAGGCCACGGTGTTGATCAGCACCTGCACGGCGAGGGGCGTGGCCAGGGTGAGCACACCCACCGCCGCCGCGTAGATCACGACGACGCCCAGGTCATCACGCTCGGCCCGGAGCATGGCGCCCAGGCGCACGAAGGGGTTGACGTGGCCGTCCGAGGCGTCCTTGGAGCCGCCCAAGAAGCCCTCCGCCGGGGAGAGCCGCTCGATCAAGAACACGTCGTGCTCTTGGTGCTCACCCAGGCCGAGGCGCTGGGCCAAGGCGTCCGGGCCGAGGCTCACCGGCGGGAGGCCGCTCTGGGGGCGCACCAGGCGCAGGCCGCCGTCGAGCACGGCCCACTCACCTTGGGCGTCTACGAGCGCGGCGGGCATCCCCGGGCGCACGACGAGGCCTAGCTCGGCCACGGTGCCCCGCCAGCGCGTCGCCCGCAGGCCCAAGCTCGCGCACAGCCGGCCGAAACGCACGGGCTCGGCGAGGGCGTCGATGCCGAGCTGGGCGATCACCGCCGCGCCGCGCCCGGGATCCCAAGGCGCGCCGACGAGGGTGACGAGCACCTCCAAGAGCACCACGGCGTCGGCCTCGGCCTGGCGCTGGCGCTCGCGACGCTCCACAGGCGGCGGGACCGGCGGCGGGCTCGGCGGGCTCGGCGGGCTCGGCGGCGGGGTCTGCTCAGGCTCGATCGTCATGCCAGCACCTCTCCGCCCAGCTTTGCCACGAGCGCCGCGTTTGGCAAGCGCCCAGCTCATAAAATGTGCAAAAAGATGAATACGCGAATGTATGAACCTTTCTTGAGAAAAAACTTTGATCCTCACCACTCTGGCGCTTGTGCCCTCACGCGCGTTGGGGTAGAGTTGCCGAGTCTTTGGCAATGGACTGTGAGGTTCTGCTGGTCTGGCTCGGTGCTCTGCACCAGGGCGGCGTTTCGCCGCCTGAGCGCCTTCTTCCGCAAGCTTCACAAGGAAGGCTGTTCCAGAATCCGCTTATCGGCGTAGGGAGCCCTAATCGACGGCGGCCTGGGACAACCCCGCCGGTCGTGGTTCCGCACGTCGATTAGGGCTCCCTACGCCGGCGGATTCAGTGAGCCTTCCATGTCCCTGGTCTTGTAGCTGACCGCCTCACCGTCCATGCCAGAAACAGCCGCCCCTCACCGGGCGGCTTTTTTCGTTTTGGATCTTCGGCCTGGGGCTGGGCTTGGGGCTTCGCTCCCCGGCCACCTTTTTTGATCACTTATGCTTGCAAGCGAATTGAGAGATCAATAAACTGACCTCCTATCTCCAAGGAGGTGTTGCTTCATGCCTCATCGTGGTCCATCCGGCGCCTCTTCGGGCGCCGTCGTCCCCCCTTCGCCCCGCATCGAGGAGCTCCTCGGCCCCCGCATCCGGCTCCTGCGTGAGCAAGCCGGGCTCACCCAGACCGAGCTTGGCCTGCTCGCGGGGGGCCTCGCCCCGGCGGAGATCAGCCGCTACGAGACCGGTCGGCGTGTTCCGGGGCTCATCGCGCTGCACCGCCTCGCCCGGGGCCTCGGCCTGCCGATCTCCGCGATCTTGGAGCCCCAGCCCCCGTTGACGAGCCCGATGTTCCGGGATCTCGACGCCGTGCTCGCCCGCCTGCGCCTGCAGTCCCCCGGCGCCCGGGACCGCACGATCCAGGTCATGAACATGCTCATCGCCGACAACGCGCCGCTGGTTCAGCCCTGACGCCCCTCAGTGCTCCCAGAGGGGCGAGACGCCGAAGGGGCCGAGGTCTGGCCACGGCCCTCGGGTCATGAACGCGCCTTGGGCGGCGGGCACGGCCTCCGGGGTGGCCTCGGGGTCGAGGAGGTCAGGGCAGAAGGTCCACACGACCCGCCCCCGCGCTGGGGGCAAGGCGCTGAGCACGACCTCGCGGGGTGGCAGCCGGGCGGCGATCACGTCGAGGATGTGGTGATCGTCCCCGACGGCCTCCCAGGCGACCACCGCGTCGTGATCAGGCAGCCAGGCGAACACCGTGTCCAAGCGCCGAGACAGCGCGGCGTCGGTGAGCACCAGCCAGCCCGGCTCCCGGGTGCCCCAGCGGGACGAGGCCGGGGCGCGGCGCTCCAGGAGCGCGCGGAGCGTGTGGAGATCGGCCTCGACGCTCGCGGGGCGCAGGGGGCGGACGGTGACCGGGATCCGCGCGGCGGGGCAGGCGACAAACCGATGGGTCTGGGTGACACGGAAGCCGTGGCCCGTGTAGATCGGCGGATCGTCTGTGCTGAGTTCGCTGAGCGGGGTGTGCTGGTCGGCGAAGGCGCAGGCCTCCGCGAGCAGGCGCCGGGCGAGGCCGCGCCCCCGGTGTGAGGGCCGCGTGCAGACCGCGTGAATCCCCGCGACGACGTGATCCTCCCCGTTGAGGCGAATCGGCTGCATCAACACGCCGACGTGGCTCACGGCCTCGTCGCCGTCGAAGCACACGAAGGGGGTGGTCGTCGAGGGCCATCGCGCCCCGACCGCCCCGGCGCGCTCAATGCCAGCGGCCAGCCCCGGGAAGCTCGTCTCATAGAGCGCGTAGACCTGGGCCCACCAGTCGGGTGAGTACGTCACGCCCGGGGCGCCGCCGAAGAACGTCATGGGTCGAATCCTCCACGGGGAGCGTAGCACGCCGCGCGGGCCACGCCGCGCCCTCGCGCCTTGGCCCGGCCTCGGTCCGCTCCCCCGACGCCGCGCTGGCAAGACGCGGCGCTCGTGCGGAACGGACCCACCCAGCGGGCGCAGCCGGGTGATCGCCTCGGACGTTCAAGAGGCCAAGGCGAAGGTCGAGCGGGCGTGGAAGGCGATTCGGGACGAGGGCCTAGAGGATGACCTCGTGCCCGTGGACCTCGACACGGCCTTGATGGAGCTGGGGCGGCTGGGGCAAGTGGTTACTGCAAGCCGTCGAGCAGGCCGCCGGAGACGAGGAAGATGCTGCCTGCAGCCCACAGCCCGTCGGGCGACATGCCCGGGGCGCCGATGAGCAGCTCGCCCCAGCCGTCGCCGTCGAGGTCGGGGGCATTGGCGAGGCTCCAGCCGAGCGCTCCGGGGGCCTCTGTGCCGTTCAGCGTGGCGCCGACGCTGCCAATCATGTGAACGCCAGGCTCGGGGTCGACGACGAAGGTGACCGCGCCAGCGCTGAGCTGGAAGAACTCCGCACAGCCTGAACCGATGGCTATGGCGTCATGATCGTCCGTACCTTGAACAAAGGCCACATCTTTCCCCGTCCAGAATGCGTCCGGAAAGTCGACCTCATGCCCCACAAACATCGCCTCCGCCGCATTCTTCATGAGCGACCGACCGCCCAGGTGGGCGCCGCCCTGCACTAAGTACGCCGCGCCGTCCTCACCATAGGCCGTGTAGGCGCCGATCAGCAGGTCATCGAGGCCGTCACCGTTGGCGTCACCGCCTCCAGCGAGGCCACAGCCGCCGGTTGCGCCGGCCGTCTCACTGACGAAGATCGCGTCGGCGTCGGCGAGGCTCAGATCGCCCTCCAATGGGCCACGGAGGAGGTAGGCGGCGCCGCCGGAGTAGGCATAAATTGCGCCCACGAGCACATCACCCAGCCCGTCCCCATCTGTGTCGCCTGCGTCAGCCACACAATTCCCCGCCCAGTCGTACGTGGCCTCGCCCTTGAGCTTGGCCACGGCGACTGTGTTCACGTCGTAGCGACCGGAGGGCGGGTTCTCGACGATGTAGACCGCGCCCGCTGACTTCCCCACTTGATCATCGCCGTTGTCGCCGAGGATCAACTCGACTAAGCCGTCACCATCCAAATCGGAGCTCGCGGCGGCGTTTGTCCCAAACGTGCTAAAAGGCATGCTGGGCGACTGCATCAGCGCCACCGTCGCGTCAAGCCCCTCCGTCTGCCAGCGCGTGCTGTCCAAGATCCACAGGCTGGGCTCTCCGTCTTGTCCAGAGGTGATCAACTCGTCCACTCCGTCACCGTCCAAGTCGACAACGAGGACAGTGGCCCCGAAGAACCACACACCCACGCTGGCGCCACCTTCGAGGCGGTAAACGTCGGTGTAATCGAGGTCCACGTCACCCGAGAGCGGGCCGGGAACTAGAAACAGGGCGCCTCCTTGTGAGCCGTCTGCGCTCTTTGTGAGTGGCCCTCCGATGAGCAGATCAGGGACGCCATCTCCAGTGATCTCCGCGATCAGGAACTCATCTGACATTGGGAAGGATCCGAGCCTCTGATTCTCTTGGAAGCCGTTAATCCTCGCCGTCCAGATGCTCTCCTCCAAGATGACACAGCCATCAACGTCCCGCCAGATGGTAGGGTCGTCGTCGTCACAGTCACCAACGGTTGGGGCGGTGTATGGGGCCGCGGGGGCGCACATACACTCGTCATCATCGTAATGGCCGTAACCATCGCCGTCGTTGTCGTAATAGTAGTAAGTGCAGCCGTCGGGGTGAGGGTAGTAGTTACCTGAAGGATTGGCGTTGATGACACCATCACAGTTGTCGTCTGACTCGGTGAGGCAATTCTCCTTCACCCCCGGATTGATCTCACCGTTCTGGTCGTCACAGTCCCCGGCCTCCTCCGCGAACCCCTCCACCGCTGGGATACAGCCCTCCATTGCGCCCTCCTCTAAGCCATAGCCGTCGCCGTCCGCGTCGGGGTACACTGTGCCTGTCTTGCCGTCGCAGGGGGAGGTGTCGTCAAGGGGCGTGCTGTCGACTACTGGCGCGCTGTCGACCTCGGCGGAGTCCGTGGGCTTCTCAGCGCGGTCGCTGCACGCGAGGAGCAGGGCGACGATGGAGATGAGCGGCGAGGCGCGCGGCGGCGAAGGCCGGGGATCGTGTGGGGTCATGGTTTGGCAGCCTCGAAGGCTTCGACGTTCGTCCAGCGGAGCCGCTGGTTCGCGAGAATTAGCAGCGGTGAGTCCTCTTTGTAGGTTCTCACGACGGCCGGGACGGTGAACAGGGCGTCGGGGTCGAAGTTGGCCACGCCAGTCGGGAGAGTCGTCACGCTACCCCCGGAGCTTGTGGGTTGACCGTTGACTCTGGTGCTCACCAAGGAGGCCTGCACAAGCGAGAACGCACTAGAGACCTCCACCGTCGCGCCGTTGAGACCACCACACGCCGCGAGCGGCACCACGCGGAGCACCATCGAGCGTGTTTGGCCTGCGGCCGCTCTGCGTTGCTCCATGGCCGCTCCTTGGGGGTGAACACGCCTTCGCGCAAGGCTCTACCGTACACGGAGGTGCTGCGCTTCGCAACGAGGGCCTGTGGCGGGGCTCGCCCAGGCACAAGAGGCCTAGCCCGCTTGTCACCCCGAGGTTG
>JBEAVX010000107.1:0-6146 GCA_041160755.1 Pseudomonadota bacterium | reverse complement strand
TCTTTGAGGGGCCGCCTCAGGTGGGCAAACACACCGCCGCCCTGCGCCTCGCCATGGCGGCGGCCTGCGCCTGGGAGGGCGACGAGGTCCCCTGCGGGGTCTGCACGAGCTGTCGCCAGATTCAACGCGGCGTTCACCCCGACGTGCTCCTCATCGAGCCCGACCCCGAGCGCAAGTCCCGCACCATCAGCGTCGATCAGGTGCGTGAGGTGATTCGGGTGGTGCGGCTGCACCGCTTCTCGGCGCGCTGGCGAACGGTCATCTTTGACCCGGCCGACGGCCTCATGCCCCAGGCCGCGAACGCCCTGCTCAAGACCTTGGAGGAGCCGCCGCCGGGCACAGGCTTCATCTTGGTCACCAGCCGCGTCTCGGCCCTGTTGCCGACGGTGCGCTCGCGGTCGCAGCGGGTGCGCTTTCGCGCGGTGCCCGAGGACACGCTCTCGGCCTGGCTCGTCGCGCGAGGGGTCGAGGCGACGAGCGCCGCCCGGCTCGCCCGGCTCTCGATGGGCTGCCCCGGCAAAGCCTTGGCCTTGGCCGATGGCGGGCTCGCCGAGCTCGACCGGGCCCGTGACCAGCTCCTCAACGTGCTCTCCGAGGGGCCGACGGAGCTGTTTGACTACGCCGAGACCCTCTCCCAAGCCAAAGACGCCCGGGGCGCCCTGGATCGCACCCTCGACGCGCTGGAGGGCCTGCTGCGGGACGCGGCCTTGGTCGCCTCGTCGCGTGGCGACCGTCTGCTCAACGCCGACCGCCCGGAGCTCGTGGCGGCCTGGGCGACGAACCTGTGGCCCACGGGCCTCGACCGGCTCCAGCGTGAGATCAACCACACCCGCGAGCGCCAGCAGGTCAACGTCAACAACCGCCTGCTCGTCGAGGCCCTGCTCGCCCGGGTGGCGACGGAGCTCGGCAGCGCGCGGCGTGTCGGGAGGTCGGGATGATCTTTGACTCACACTGTCACCTCGACCCCCACACCTACGGCGGCGACGCCGGGGTAGACGCGGTGATCGCGACGGCGAAGGCCGCGGGGGTCACCCACATGCTCACCGTCGGCGCGGGCTATGGCGCGGACTCGGCGCGGCGGGCGGTGGAGGTCGCGCGGCGGCATCCGGGCGTCTGGGCCTCGGTCGGGGTTCACCCCCATGACGCGGCGATGCTGGATGATCCGCTCATGGACGAGCTCCTCGCCCTGGCGGAGGACCCCAAGGTCGTCGCCTGGGGCGAGTGTGGCCTCGACTTCTTCTACGACCGCTCGCCCCGGGACGTGCAGCGCGCGGCCTTCCGGCGCCAGATTCAGGTGGCGCTGCGCCTCAACCTGCCGATCATCATCCACGACCGCGACTCCGCCGGGGAGACCCTGGAGGTGCTAGACGACGAGGGCGCCTTTGGCGGCGCCGGGGTGCTCTACCACTGCTACGCCGGGGACGTGGCGGGCATGTGGGCGCTCGTCGAGCGCGGCGGGATGTTGTCGATCCCCGGCACGGTGACCTATGGCAAGTCCGTCATCACCCAAGAGGTCGCCCGCAAGGTGCCGATGGAGCGCCTGCTCGTCGAGACCGACGCGCCGTTTCTGACGCCGGAGCCCCTGCGGGGTCGGCGCAACGAGCCTTGCCACGTCGCGCTCACCGTCGAGTTCATCGCTGGGCTGCGTGGGGTGCCCCCGGAGGCCGTCGCCGAGCGCAGCGCCGAGAACGCCGCGCGCCTGTTCCGGGTGGATCGTTCGGCCTAAGACGCGCCGTGTGCCCACGAAAAAAGCCGACCCGGAGGTCGGCTTGTTCTTGGAGCGTTCACCACGCCCAGCGCAGGAGAGGCTGAATCAGCCCTTCTGCTTGGCCTCGGCGTTCGCGTCGGCCTCGGGCGTGTGAATCGGGAAGACCGGGGTGGTGCCGTGGTTGGCGCGGTAGTTCTTGGCCTTGCGGCCAGCGTTCATGTTCCGCAGCTTGCGGCGGTACTGGGTCACTTTGGTGTTGGAGGGCACGATTCGCTCCGGTGAGAGGTTTGGACAGGCCCGCTTATGCCCGCAGGGCGGCGCTGTCAATGGATTCGCGAGGACCGAGGCCCCAGGGCGCGCGGTGAAATGGCGGTGAGAGGTCATCCCGAGTAGGATGGGAGTGATTCTCATCGTTTGGGGGCTCACGATCCCCCCAGGAGGCGACGCCATGCTGTTCACGCTCATCATGCTCACCGGATGCGAGCAGATCGACAAGATCAAGGGCACCGTAGACGGGCTCACCAACCCGCTCGTCTCGCAGACGATCGTGCTCGGCGTGGCCGAGCCGGACTCCGACGAGATCGACCTCAAGGGCACCGACTTCGACAAGGGCACCTTGGCCCAGGTCTTCTTGGCGGACGCGGCGAACGTGAACGAGATCGAGTCGGCGCCGATCAGCGGCGCGGACGTGAAGCTCCGCATCGGCTCGACGGCGGCGGTGTGGTTCAACGAGGACGCGGGCGGCGCCTACAGCGCGTCGGGCGATGACGGCCTCGTGTACTCCGGCGGGGATGAGGCCGTGCTCACCGTCGAGATCGGCGAGGACGTCGGCGAGGCCACGCTCACCTTGCCCCAGCCGCCCACGGCGACGATCCGCGAGACCCACGCCGCGAACACGGCGATGCAGGTTGAGCTCGAAGGTGTCGCGTATGACGCCGTGCTCGGCGTCGTGATCAACGTCACCTCCGGCGCGGTCACCTGGGACAACCGCCCCGAGGGCATCCGTGAGGTGTACGACCTCACCCACGGCGACGGCGGCGTGACCGGCCTCAACATCCCCGCCTCGGCCTTCCCCGCCGGGTGCGTCTGCGCGGTGGGCGTCGCGGGGCTGATGAACGCCTCCTCGGACGCCTTCGTGAACCAGAACACCGGCCTCTCGTCGTTCACCGCCGGGCAGATGAAGTTCTGGCCGGTCTTGGTCAACTGACCAATCAACGGCGATCGGCGCCCTGGGCTTCGCTTGCCCGGCTCAGCTTGAGGGGCCCAGCTCGTCATAGGCCCGGGCCTCGGCGACGGCTTGGGCCCCGGCGGCGGTGAGGCCGAGGCCCATCCGCCACACCCACGGCGCGCCGTCGCGCTGAAAGCCTTGGAGCGGCCCAGCCACGGCGGGGTGGCTCCAGGCGACGACGCTGCCGTCGTGGTGGGCGTAGACGCAGGCGTCCTCCACAGCGCGCACCTGATCGGCGCCTCGGCCTCGGACGGCGATGAGCTGGGTGGACCAGGCGGGGATCGCCACCCCAGGCCCCCGGGCGATCACCGGCCAGCGGAGGGTCAAGACCTCGGCGTCCCCGGCGCGCACGAGGCGCGGGCGAAGGGCCTCGGGGGCGTCGAGGCCTTGGGGGCCGTCCTCGATGAGCGCGGACGGGCGGCCCGGCGGTCCCGGCAGACGTGTGGGCCAAGGCTCGGACTCGGCGAGGCGCGTGAGGTAAGAGGTGGGGCCCAAGGCGCGGAGCGAGGGGCGAAACCGCTCGATGATCGTGTATCCCAGGCGCTCGTAGAGGTGCCGCGCCGGGTGGCTGGGGTTCGTGGTCAAGGTGAGCAGGTCAGCGCCACAGGCCTCGGCTTGGACGCGGGCGGCCTCACACACGCGGCGCCCGAGGCCCTCGCGGCGGCGGAGCGGGCTCACGCCGACGGGGCCGAGGTGATGCGCCCGGAGGACGCCGCCGCCCCAGCGGAGGAGCCGCTCCCCAACGAAGGCCACGCCGACGGGCTGCCCGGCGTCTTCAGCGACGACGCTGAGCCGCTCGCCGCCTCGGGGGCCGCCGAGCAAGAGCGCCATCACCGGGGGCTCAAACCGTTGCGCCTCGTCGTGCTCGGCGAACGCCTCGTCCAAGAGCGCGCCCAAGACGGCGCCCTCGCCAGGGAGCGGCGCGCGGAGCAGGGGCGGCATCGAAGGGTGGGCTCAGCGCACGGTGATGATCACGGGGTCGAGGGCCAACAGCCCGCCCCGGGACGACATCTGCTCCAACGAGAACGCCAGCTCGACGGCCTGGGAGAGCTCCGGGCCCAAGGTCTCGGGCAGGGTCACCCGCACCGAGGGGCTCTGGGCCTGATCCAGGCTCTCGCTGAGCGCGTCCCAGAAGGTCTGGGGTTCGGGCAAGAGCTTGCGGCCGACCTCGGCGCCCTCGGCGACCCCGGCGAGGCTCGCGGCCCGGGCCACGGCGAGGTCTACGCCGCCGAGGGTGTCCACGAGGCCGACCCCGTGGGCCTGCCGACCCGTCCACACCCGGCCCTGGGCCACGGCGTCGATCTCTTCAGGGGTCTTGCCCCGGCTCTCACCGGCCTTGGTGATGAAGGTCGTGTAGAAGGCCTCGATGCGCTGGCGGAGCTTCGCGCGCTCGGCGTCGGTGAAGGCGTCGGGGGAGCTCAAGAGCCCAGCCAAGGCGCCGCGCCGGGTGGTCCAGGTGGTGAGCCCGACCTTCTTGTACAGCTCCGTGAGCGCGAACTTCCCGGCGAAGACGCCGATGGAGCCGGTGATCGTGCCCGGCTGGGCGACGATCTCCCGGGCGGCCATGGCGATGTAGTAGCCGCCCGAGGCCGCCGTGGAGCCCATCGAGGCGACGACGGGCTTCTTCTCGTCGAGCTTACGCACCGCGCGCCAGATGACGTCCGAGGCCAAGGCGGAGCCGCCCGGGGAGTCGATGCGCAACACGACGGCGGTGATGTTCTCGTCTTCAGCGAGCTCGTCCAGGGCCTTCACGACGGTGGTGTCGCCGATGTTCCCGCTGCCGCCGCCGAAGCCGCCGCCGCCGGACTCACCGTCCACGACGTTGCCCGAGAGGTGCAGCACGGCGACGGTGGTCTCGGCCTTGCGCCAGTCGTTGCGCAGGCCCTTGGCGTAGGCCTTGGTGTTCGTGCCGTCGCCGTCTTCTTTGAGGCGATCGACGAGCTCGTCGCGGTAGGTGAGCTGGTCGATGAGGCCCCGATCTTTGGCGTCAGCGGCGGTGATCGGCGGGTCGTCGATGAGCGCGCGGACCTCCTCGACGCTGCGTTTGCGCCCGGCGGCGATGTCTTCAGTGAGCCCGGCGTAGAGGTCATCGATCATCGAATTGTACATCTCGACGCTCGCCGGGGACGGGGCGAGCTCCTCGAAGGTCTCTACGGCGGACTTGTAGGCGCCGACCCGCTCGTAGTCGGCCTTCACGCCGAGCTTGCCGAGGGTGTCGGCGAGGTAGGTCGTCGTGACGTTGAGGCCCAGCACCAAGGGCACGCCCTCGGGGTGCAGGTGGATCTCACCGCAGGCGCTCGCCAGGTAATAGGTGAGGTTCTCGTACGTCTTTGACCAGGCCACGCAGGGCTTGCCCGACTCGGTGAGCGTGACCAGGGCCCCGCGCAGCTCCTGCGCCGTCGCCATGCTGAGCTGGGGGTTGTCGAGATCGACGAAGATCCCGGTGATGTCGGGGTCGTCTTGGGCGCGCTTCACGACGGCCGCGAGCTCGCCGATGGTCAGCGCGCGGTCCTCGGGGTCGAAGCTCAAGGCGTCGATGCGGGGGCTGTCAGCGAGCTCCCCGCGCAGCTCCAGCTTGAGCCAGCCCTTCTTGTTCCCAGAGGCGAGGGACTCGGGCCCACCCTCCCACATCAACAGCGTCACGCCGCCGATCACGAGGAGCGCGAGCAGCACCCCCAGCGCGGCGAGCCACAACAAGAGGCGGGTGCTTGAGCGGGCGGCCATGGCTTCTCCTGATCGGGCAATGCCTGATCGCGCAATGGTAGCCACGATCGCCGCCGAGTCCAGGGCGTCACCAGCAGCGGGCGCGTCGTGATCCCAAGAAGCGCACGATGGGGGCGAAGACGGACTCCGCGGCGCGCGGATCCAGCAGGGGATCGTAGTGTCCCCAGCCGCCGTCTAAGTTCACCAGCTCGACCTCAGCCCGGACGGCGAGGAGCGGCGGTGTGGCTTGCTCCGGGCGGCAGAGCGGATCGCCCTCGGCGCAGACGACCATCAGCGGCAGGTCTTGGCCCCGCAGCGCGGCGGTGTAGTCGATGGTGTTGTGCCGATCGCAGAGCCAGCCCACCTCAAGCCAGCGGAGGGCCTGGCGCAGAAGGCCCTGGGGGATGTCTTCAGCGCCGAACATCATCATGCCCCGGGCGACGTCCCCGGGCATCGCGGCGCTGCCCAAGCCACCCGGGAGATCGGCCCCGGCGCGCGGCGCGGAGA
>JBEAVX010000101.1:0-4341 GCA_041160755.1 Pseudomonadota bacterium | reverse complement strand
GATGAACGTCGAGTCGGCGGGCACCAGCGGCGGCGGCGGCGGAATGGGCTCTAAGGCGGGGGGCGGCTCCGCGCTGGGCGGGCTCGCCATCGGGCCGGAGGCGGACGGCGGCGCGAACGGGATCGCGTCCCGTTTGGGCGGGCGGCTGCGCGGTGACGACGCGGGGCCGTCGTCGGGCGGGATGGTCTTGTCGGACGGGGGCGGCGTGGTGCGGTCGCCGCTGCCGGGGCCGACGCCTTCGGTGTCGAAGGACGCGCTGCGGTCCTCAAACACCGTCGAGCCCGCGAGATCGTCGTCTTCCGAGGGCGTGTGGGGGTTCGCGTCGATGCAGGCGCGCACGGCCTGCTTCGCGAAGCGGCTCAGGCGCATCCCGGGCGTGTCTTCGAGCAGCTCCTCCATGCGGTCGGTGAGCTGGTCTGCGCTGGGGCGGTCGGTGGGCTCGTAGCTCAACATCGCCCGCAGCAGGCCGCGCAGACGCTCGGCGAGGCCGCCCTCTAAGGCGCCGAGGTCGATCTCGGCGACGCGCTGGAGCATCGACCGCTCGTAGCGCTCGGGTCGAATGTGAATCTTCCCGTAGGCTTGGCAGGTGAGCACCTCGTAGAAGGTGACGCCTAAGGAGAAGATGTCGCCGGCGGGCGTGTCCGGGTCGCCCAAGAGGCGCTCGGGCGCCATGTAGGCCTGGGAGCCGAAGGCGAGGGCTTGGGTCTTGGCCTCGCGGTCCTCAAAGTTGGCCCGGGCGGTGCCGAAGTCCAGGAGCTTCACGTCGCCGTCGATGGTCAACATGACGTTCGAGGGCTTGATGTCGCGGTGGATGAGGCGCAGGGGCTCGCCGCCTTGGAGCGGCACGGTGTTGTAGGCGGCGTCCAGGGCTGAGGCGACGGCGCGGATACACTCGAAGGCCGCCGGGAGCGAGAACGGCTGGCTGACCGAGGCGAGGTAGCCGCTCAGGGACTTGAGGTCTACGCCCTCCAGGTACTCCATGATGACCGCGGCTTGACCACGGACCGAGGTGAGATCCTCGACACGCACGATGTTTCGGTGGCGCAAGCGACCGAGGAGCCGGGCCTCGTCGCGGGCGCGCTGGGCGATCTCCTCATGCGTCGTCCATTGGCCGTGCAGCACCTTGATCGCCACCACAGACGAGAAGTTGTCTGAGGTGACCATCTCCGCGAGGTAAACCTTCCCGAACCCGCCCTGGGCTAGCTCCTTGAGGAAGCGAAATCGACGCCTCGGGGTCATGCGGGGGCTCCAGGGTGTTTTACGTCCGCGCCTGCGGGAGCGCTTGGCGAGTATATCCGGTCCAGGTGGCCGCTACTTGCGCCGTGGCTCAGCTCAACCATCACACAGGCCCCCTTCGGCCTGGGCGAGCTCCACGAGCAGGTGCATCGTCGCGAGGTACTCGATCACCCGCTCCTCGATCCCGGCGTTCTCCTTTTTCACCTTGTCCCACGACCACTGGCCCGCGATCCCTCGACCCCACGGCGCGTTGTGGTCAAGCAGCTCGGACTCCTTGGCGAGCAGGATCGCGGCGACGGCCATGACCGTGGCGTCGGGCTGGCGATCATCGAGGAGCTCGGCGTCGCGGTAGATCTCGCCGACGGAGGAGAGCAGGTACCAGTCTTGGGCCTCGATGCCCGAGACCCGGCGCAGGTTGACGACCTGGCGGCGGCCCTTCTCCTCGTTGATGATGTAGCGCAAGGCGCCGTAGCGGGGGCGCACGTCTTGGGTCTCGCCGCACAGCGCGTCGGCGAGCTGGTTGGGGTCGCCCGCCTCACGCAGGAGCACGGCGAGGCGCTCGCCGTAGTCGTCTTGGAGATCCTGGACCTTCTTCGCGGCCTGCTTCGCCTTGGCCTCGTCGAGGCCGAAGGTCTTCATGTTGTTCTCACGCTCGGCGGCGACGTAGCTGATGCGCAGAGGATCTTCAGCGCGGATGAGCTGCTTGGAGCCCTGCTCGACGCCGGAGATGTCCTCGACGCTCAACAGGTAGCCGTTGACGCCGATGCCCAAGAACAGGCTCGCCCCGGCCATGAACAGGCGCCAGTTCACATCCATTTTTTGGCCTCCTCGCTCGTCGGCACCTGGATGCGGGTGCAGTAGCCGTCGCCTCGGGCGTAGTCTTTCCAGACCCGAAACTCGGGCATGTCCGCGTAGTTCTGGCCGTAGTAGCAGACCGCGAGGAGGTGCTGGGCGATGATCGCGTAGGCGTAGTGTTGGGTCTCGCGGTGCAGGGTCGAGCCGCAGCCGTCCTGCTCCAAGAACGAGGCGTCTTTACACTTCACCTGTTTGCCCAGGTAGCCCGGGTCAAACTCCAGCTTCTGGGACTTGAGCCAGCTCGCGTAGGCGTGCTTGAGGTTGCGCGGGCGGCCCTTGTTGCCGTCGTAGCGGGTGTCGTCGTAGCCCGCGTTGTGCGAGGCGATGGCGATCTGCACCGCCGCGCCGGAGTCGGCGATGAGCGGGTCTTCTAGAGGTTCACGCAGGAGCTTCATCGCGCCGCGCGTCGAGGCCGCGAGGTCGGTGCGCTCGTCCGGCGAGCAGCGGTCGATGATGCACTTGTTGTCTTTGACGTAAGGCGCGTTCTTGAGCACGTTCGGCGGCGGGGTCACCCGGTCGGGCGTCCAGAGGTCGGTGTTGCCCTTGATCTTGCAGTTGGCGACCTGCATCCCGGCGCGGCGACCGACCTCTGGCATAAACTGCCAGTAGCCCGTGGCGCAGACCGGGGAGACGGCCCCGGCGCGGTAGCGGGACTCTTGGTAAGGCACCGCGGCGAACACCTCGGGCAGCTTCTCGGCGCGCAGCTCCCCCACGACGAAGGCGTACTCGCTCTTGACGGCCTCCAGGCGCGCCCAGAACACCCGGGCCTTGATGTGCTGCTGGGCGGAGCGGGTGACGTAGTCCAAGAGGAGCGTGTCCCAGTTCTCTTTGTCGCGCAGGTCTTTGCGCCGGGCGAGCTCGGCGTTGGGGCGCTGCACGAAGTCGAACCAGGCCTGGTCAAACCCTTCCAGGAGGTTCGCGTCGGTGACGATCTCGTCGGTGACGACCTCGTAGTACTCTTCGCCGTCGTCCGTCGCCCCGAGCTTGGTGATGCCCTTCTGGTACTCCTGCACCAAGGGGATGACCACGGCCACGGCGATGCCCATGGCGATGAACATGAGGCCGCCCAAGAACCAGGCCGGGATGCCCTTGTTGGTGCGCAGCTCCTTCACGTCGCTGGGCTGAACCTCGGGGCTCCCCGCGGCGGCGTCGGAGAGGATGCGGTTCTGCTCCCACACGCCGAGGCGCCGGGCCTCGATGAACTGGATCGTCACCCCACGCCCCGGGGGGCCGAGGTGAAAGGCGCAGCCGTCGGTGAGGTAGGCTGGGTTCCGGAGGGGCTGAAGCTCGTTCCAGTCGACGTTGGGGTGCGGCGCCAAACGCACCTGGTTCGTGCCGACGGGCGCCAAGGACACCGTGGCGCCGTCATAGGCGGAGATCACGGCCTGGCGGTCGTCGAGACCACGGTAGTCCTTGAGGTTTAGCCCACCGGGACCGGGCCGAGCGCCCATACGCACCACGGGCCCGCGACAGACGATGTCGCCCTCCAGCTCTAGAGGGCCGCTCAAGACCCTCAGCACCACGTCCCAGCGTTCCTGGCTGCTCATCGCTTCAACACCAGCGGTTGGTTGAAGTCCACCTCATCCATGAGGAGGTGTGGGGAGAAGATACGCTCACCCTGGCACAAGTTCCAGGCGCCCGCCGGAAGTCGCAGCCAAGCGCAGAGATGATCGACGACGGCGCAGGCCGGGAGCGCCGTGGAGATCGGCGCGCGGAACCGGGCGGCGTGCTCTGGATCGGCCACCTCAAAGTGGACCCAGCGCTCCCGGGCCACGACGGGGTGGAGCACCAGGGTGGAGCCCTCGGGGTAGGTCGAGAGCAAGGTCTCCCCGGCGGCGGGGCCGGTCTCGGGGCCGAGGCGGTAGTGCAGGGTGATGCGGCCCTGGAGGTCGGCGCGCAGGGGCACAAACGTCGCGGTGAGGTAGGACACGGCTTCAGAGAGCGTGAAGCCCCCGGGCAACCGCGACTTGATCGCCGAGCCGTTCGGGCCTCGGAGCACCCGGTACGAGAGGCTGGGGCCGCCTGCGGTGGCCTTCAGGGCGTCTGGGGGCCGGATGTTCTGGAGGTCGATGGACGCGCTGCCGCCGGTGAGGCTTAGCGGCGCGGGGCCCGACTCGATCCGCGGCGCGGTGACCTCCGCCGCGTCGTAGGCGACCGGGCGCGGCGCCTCGACGGGCTTGGGCGGCGGGGCGGGCTCGGGCGGCGGCGTGGGCTCGGGCGCGCGGATCACCTCGGCGGGCTTGGGCGGCT
>JBEAVX010000098.1:0-7622 GCA_041160755.1 Pseudomonadota bacterium | reverse complement strand
GCCCCGCCGTTACTCGGCGCCGCCGCTGGCCTCGGCGCCGCCGCCGCTGGCCTCGCCGCCCTTGGGGCCGCCGCGCCGACGACGGCGTTTGCGCCGCCCGCTGGCCTCGCCGCCGCCGCCTGCAGAGGCGCTCGCCGCCCGGGGCGCGGGCTCAAGGCTCGCCTCAAACACCCGCACCAGCTCCAGAAGCTCGGGGCCGTAGAGCTTGATCTGCCACTCGCGCAGGTCCTCGACCTGGAACAGCTCTTCAGTGGTGTGGGGGCGCCACCCGGCCAGGGCCTTGAGCTGGTTGTTCGACGCCACCATGATCATCGGGACCTTGGTGCGCTTCTTCACCGCGGCGCGCCAGTCCTTCAGGCGCAGCATGAGGCGCTCGGTCTCCCGCATCCCGTAGCGGGTGGGCGGCCCGGCCTTGCGCGGCTTGTTGCTGCGGGGCTCGGGCAAGGCGGACTCGTCGTTGAGGCCGTCTTGCACGGCGGCGAGCATGTCTTCGCCGTGGCGGCGCATGAGCGGCGAGCGCGGCTTCACGAGGCTGGCGACGGTGTCGAAGTCCGTGGGCTGCAGCTCGGCGAGGCGCAGGAGGATCTGGTCGGGGAAGACCTTGTAGGGGGGGCGGTCCATCTCTTTGGCCCGCATGTCGCGCAGGTTACACAGCGCGCGGAGCACCCGCTGGCCCGAGGCGTTGAGGCGGTTGGCGCCCTTCACGCGGGTCCAGGACTCGGTGTCGGCGGCGCGGCTGCGCCACTCACGCTCGGCGAGGATGCGGCACTCCTCCTCGACCATCTTCAGGCGGCCCTTGCGGTCGAGCTTGGCGCGCATGAGCTCGTGGAGCGCGATGAGGAAGTGGGTGTCGCCCCGGGCGTACTCCAGGTGCTCCGCGAGCAGGGGGCGGCTGGCCCAGTCATGCGTCTGGAACTTCTTGTCCATGAACACGCCGAAGGTGTCCCGCACGAGGTCGGCGAGGCCAAACTTCACGAAGCCCAAAAACTGGGCGGCGATCATCGTGTCGAAGAGGTTGCGGAAGGTGAAGCCGTAGTCGCGCTTGAGGGAGACGATGTCGTAATCGGCCCCGTGCAGCACCTTCAAGACCTTGGGATCGTTGATGATCTCGCCCAAGGGGGAGAGGTCCTTCACCGCGAGGGGATCGACGATGTAGTCGGTGTCTACATCGGAGATCTGGATGAGGCAGACCTTCTCTTGGAAGTGGTGCATCGAGTCGGACTCGGTGTCCACGCCGATCACGGCGCGGGCCTTGAGGCGCTCACACATCTTGGCGAGCGCGTCAGCGTCCTCCACCATCACCAGGGGGCTGTCTTCCATCGCCATGTCGGTCCGCCTTCAGCGTCGTGCGCGCGCCTGCTTCAGTCGCGCAAAGCTAACGCCTGGGACGCCCGGAATCAAAGGCGCGGGGCGTGATGAGCGCAGTCTCTACGAATCGGCGCGCGGGTGCGGATCCCAGCGGCGCTGGATAGAGGGGCGACCTGTCCCTGGGCCCGGCGCTGGGGCCTCGGAGGTCGTGATGCCAGTCCTGAATCCACTCGAGATCGAGCAGATGCGCCGAGTGGGCAAGCTCGCCGCAGACACCTTGCTCTACATCGGGAAGAAGCTCCGGCCGGGCATGACGACGGACGACATCAACACCCTCGTCCACGAGTTCACCGTCACGGCCGGGGCGCGCCCGGGGCCGCTGGGCTACCACGGCTTCCCCAAGAGCGTGTGTACGTCGGTGAACGAGGTCGTCTGCCACGGCATCCCCACCAAACGGAAGCTCAAAGACGGCGACATCGTCAACGTCGATGTCACCCCGGTGTTGCCCGCGAAGGGCGGCTGGTTCGGCGACACGAGCGCCACGTTCTATGTGGGCACCCCCTCTGAAGACGCGAAGAAGGTGGTCGAGGTGGCCCGGCGGGCCCTGGAGCTGGGCATCGCCACGGTGCGCCCCGGCGCGCGGCTGGGCGACATCGGCGGGGCGATCTCGGCCTGGGCGAAGTCCCAGGGCTGCTCCGTGGTGCGGGACTACGCCGGGCACGGCATCGGGCGCATCTTCCACGACGAGCCCACGGTCTCCCACTGGGGCCGGGCGGGCACGGGCCAGGTGATGCGTAAGGGCATGTGTTTCACCATCGAGCCGATGATCAACCTCGGCCACCACGACATCGACCACCTCGACGACGGCTGGACGGTGATCACCAAAGACGGCAGCCTCTCGGCGCAGTTTGAGCACACCGTCGTCGTCACTGAAGACGGCTGCGAGGTGCTCACCCGGCGGAGCGCGGTGTTGATGTGCTCCGAAGACAAACCTTGGGCGGATCGGGGGCCGCTGTCGTGCTTCATCCCGGCTGAGGACGCCGAGTCGGCGCCGCTTCTCATGAATCCCTAATGTGGGTCATGGGGGAGCCTTAGACGGTGCGCATAAGAGAGGAGCGAACCCACCAAGGACACTCCGATGACCGACGCGCACCTGCACCTCCTCGTCAACCATCTCCCCATCGTCGGGGCGGCGCTCTCGACGCTCCTCTGGGGCCTCGCGCTCTTGACCGGCGGCGATCGTGGCGCGCTGCGGGCGGCGGCCTTGGCGGCGGTGTTCACCGGCGCGGGCGCGGCGGCGGCGCAGCTCACCGGAGAGCCCGCTGAAGAGGCCGTCGAGCGCCTGCCCTGGGCCGATGAGGCCTTGATGCACGAGCACGAGGAGCGCGCCGAGGCCGCCACCGTGGTCGCCGTGATCAGCGGGCTCGTTGGCCTCGCCGCCTGGGCGGTCGCCGAGAAGAAGGACAAGGGCCACGTCGTGTTGACCGGGGCGGCCTTGGTCGGCGCCATCGGCACCGCCGGGCTCATGGGCTGGACCGGCCAGGCCGGCGGTCAGATTCGCCACGACGAGATCCGCGACGGCGCGCCCACCACCACCACCGGCGCGGTCGGCGTCGCTGGGGCGGGTGAGGCCGGAGAAGAAGAGGACGACGACTAGTCTTCCTTCGTCTACGTTCGCCATGCGAGGGCGCCGCTCGGCTGGCGCTCTCGCAGAGCCCGTTGCAGTTCTGTTACAATAGTGGGGTCCCATCACCTCGGTCCACCCGTGGAAGCGCAGCTCCTTCGAGACACCGCAGCGACCCTGCAGAAGACCTTCGGCCCGCCCCCCTCCACCGCGATCGTGCTCGGCAGCGGCCTGGGCCTCGTGAGCAGCCTCGCGGAGAACGCCAAGGCCGTGCCCTACGGCGAGCTTGGCCTCCCCACGACGGGGATTGTCGGCCACGCCGGGGCGCTCATCGTCGGCGAGCACGCCGGGCGCCGCGTGGCGTTCCTCTCCGGTCGGGTTCACCACTACGAGGGCCGCGCGCCGGAGGAGCTCGTGCGCGCCGTCCGCGCCGTGGCTCTGTGGGGCGCAAAACGTTTCGTGCTCACGAACGCCGTGGGCGGTATTCACGCCGACCTGCACATCGGCGAGCTGGTCTTGGTCACCGACCACATCAACCTCACCGGGGCCAACCCCCTGCGCGGCCCCAACCTCAACACCGACGGCGCCCGGCCCCGCTTCCCCGACCTGAACAACCTCTACGACGCCCAGCTCCGCGCTGAGGCCGCTGACGCCGCCGCGTCCTTGGGCCTGCGCCTGCACAGCGGGGTCTACGCGGCGATGGCCGGGCCGTCCTATGAGACCCCGGCGGAGATCCACATGCTCCAGGTCTTGGGCGCCAAGGTCGTCGGCATGTCCCTCGTCCATGAGGCCATCGCCCTGCGCCACCTCGGCGTGCCGTTGATCGGCGTGTCGATGGTGTCGAACCTCGCCGCCGGGCTCACTGAAGATCCGCCGAACCACGAGGACGTCACCCGGGCCGTCGCCTTGGCGGCGGGGGATCTCCGCGCGCTCTTGGGCGCCTGCGTCGGGCGGTGGTCATGAGCCACGACGCCCAAGACGAGGCGCTCCTCGCCGCCGCCCGCGCCGCGCGCCAGCGGGCCTTCGCGCCGTACTCCGGCTTCTTCGTCGGCGCCGCCGTGCGCGCCGCCGATGGCCGCGTCTTCACCGGCTGCAACGTCGAGGTGGCCTCGTACTCCTTGACCTGCTGCGCCGAGCGCGTCGCCGTGTTCAAGGCCGTGTCCGAGGGCGCGACGGAGCTCGTGGCCTGCGCCGTCGTCGCCGACATGAGCCCCCCGGCGAGCCCCTGCGGCGCGTGTCGGCAGGTGCTCTACGACTTCGGCGCGGAGATGAGCCTGCTGTTGGAGAACGTGCAGGGCGAGCTGCGGCGGCTGCCGCTCAAGGTGCTCTTGCCCGATGCCTTTGAGCCGGCGCAGGTGCTCCAGGCGGTGAAGGCGCATCATGGGGCTTGAGGGGGTTAACGAGCCCGCCGCATCCGCTCCCGCGCGACCTCCCAAGGAATCGACGTCTCCGGGTGAGCCCGGTAGTCCGCGAGGCGGTCTTGCAGCGCTGCGCGCTGGGCGTCGGTGATCGGCGGCTCCTGCGGCCGTTTGGTGGGGGGCATCGGGTCGGGCGGCGGCTTCATCAGCGGAGTATCGCCGAAGGATCCAAGGCCACTACGCCGCCTCTACCCCCCTCGGCGCCCGCGCCACCAGCCACACCGACACGCCGATCGTCAAGGCCGTCTGCGCCATGCTGATCGTGGCGAAGGTCTCTACGCTCTGGCCCAGGGGCGCGAACAGGATGGCGGGCCACAGGGCGATGATCGCGACGGCCTCCCGCGCCCGACGCACCTCGACGGCGAGCAGGGTGGTCGCCCAGAGGAGCCCGATCGTCGAGTAGGCCGGGGCGAAGGGGCTCTGGAAGGAGGCGAGGGTCAAGAGCGCCATCCAGCGGATCGCCTGGTCGCGGCGGTCGCCCAGGCGCCGGGCGGCGATGATGGCCAGAATCACGAGCCCGATGGTGTAGACGCGGGCCACGACCCGGCCGATCTGCCACGGGTCGCCGGTCTCAACCCCCAGGACCTGCAGCTTGAACGGGACGCCGAAGGGCGCCATGTTCGTGGCGATCCCATACGGCGTGTCCATGAACGGGAAGGCCTCGCCGGAGCTGAGGCGCGGGAGCGCCGTGGTCACGAAGCTCCAGGCCGGGTTTGTGCCGAAGGCCAACAACGCCAGGGCCAGGAGCAAGGCGCCGAAGCCCGCGGCAAACGCCGCCTCTCGAAACCGGCGCTGCACCAACAAGACGACGCCGAGCAGGCCCGGCGCGATCTTGGAGAGGATGGCCATGGCGAGCAGGGCGCCGCCGGTCTTGGCGCGGCCCCGGTCGAGGGCGACCATGGCGAGGACGGCGAGCACGGTCGCCGCGAGGTGGAAGTTGCCGATCTGCAACGTCACCAAGAACGGCACGCTGCCGAGCACGAGCGGCGCCAAGATCAGCGCCCGGTGCGCGGCTGGGCCGCCGATCCAGCGGGCCACGATCCAGAGCCCAAACGCCGCGAACAGCCCGTTGAGCCCGAACCACGCCGCGCGCTGGGCGAGAAAGTCGCCGTCCAGGGCGGTCAGCGGCGCCATGAGCAGCAAGAACGTGGGCGGATAGCTGAGGTTGTCGAGGTGGAACGGACTGTAGGGGTTCTCAACGCCCTCGGGCCGGGGCGGCAGGCCGTGTGAGCCGCGCCACCACTCGTCCGCGTACAGATTCTCGACGCCCTGCCGCGCCAGCTCGGAGGCGCGCACATACGCCGTGAGGCAGCTATGCACCTCGGTGAACGCCTCCCCCGGGAGCGTCTGGTGGTCTACCATCGTCGGGTCGCCGATGAAGACGCTCAGCCGCGCGGTCATCAGGACGCCGAAGAGGGCGACGAGGCCGTAGAGGAGGGTCAAGCCCAGGTGGCGGCGAGCGAGGCCGTCGAGGGCCGGAGGGAGGCGAGGGGGCAGCGCGTGGAGGAGCCAGGCGGTCGCGCTCGCGACGGTCAACAGCGCCCCGAGCCCGGCGACCCCCAAGGACAGGCCCGTGGACACCCCCACGGCGGCCAACCCGGCGAGGACCAGCCGGAGCCAGAGGGCCAGACCCACCCAACGCGCGACGGCGTTGAGCGCGCAGAGCGACAGGGCGGCCCAGGTGAGCTGGGACGCGCTCCCGGCGGCTCCGAGGCCGTGCGCCAGCGGGCGCCAGAGCCCCTGGGCGATCACCGGGGCCAGCAGACACCCCACGAGGGTCGTGAACCCCCAACGCTCGGCGCTGATCTGTGTGGGGTTGGTCATCGTCACGATCGTGTGGCGACTGAGTTGGTTGGGCCGATCACGCTCGCCTCCTTTGGGGCCCGGGGGCACCGCGTTGGTGACGAGCGTATCACGGCCGGGCCAGACGACGTGGCGCTTGAATGAACACCCGCTGTCCGAATCTCGGCCAAGGAAGCGGGCTCTCAACGAGCGCCCGGCGCACCCGACTGTTTTGAATGGGACGCGGAGCCGAGAAGAACAACTCGGTCCCGCTGAGATCGTGTCGTGACAACGCTCAGCGCGTGACGAGCGCCACCCACTCGCCATGCGGCGTCTGGGGGAGCTGGTCGACCAAGGTGAGCGACCGCACCCGCCAGCCCGCCGGGGCCAGAGTGCCCAGATCGGCGATGAGCGACTCAGCGGCGCAGGAGACGTAGAGGAGCGCGCTGGGGCCGTCTTTGGCGTCGGCGAGGCGCTGGGCGAAGCGGCCGAGGCCCGAGCGCGGCGGGTCCACGAGCAGGGCCTCGGCGCCACGGATCGCGTCGGCGGCGCGGGGGCTCTCCCAGCTCGCGGCGATGGGGTCGATCCGCTCCAGGAGCCCGGCCTCCTCCGCCGCTTGGCGTAAGCCCGCGACGGCGCGGACCTCCAGCTCCAGGGCCTTCACCGTCGCCCCGGTCGCGGCGAGGGGCAAGGTGAAGTTGCCCGCCCCGGCGCCGAGCTCCAGCCAGTCTTGGGCCGAGACCTGGGCGGCGGCCTGCCGCACCGTGCGCACCAAGGCGCGGTTGGCGGCGTCGCCGGGCTGGGAGAAGTCGCCGACGGCGCCGTAGAGGGCCTGGGGCCGCTCGTCGTCGCCCAGAAACGTGCGGGTCCAGGGCGAGAGGTGGGGCTGGCGGTGCAGGTGCAGCGCGCCGAGGCGGTCCTCCAGAGGTTTGCGGCGCTGCCCAAGCTCCACCTGGGCCTGGGCCATGAGCCCACGGAGCCAGCGACCGTCCACCATCAACGTATGAATCTGCTCGTTGGGCAGGTCGAGCCACACCCCACGATCGCCCGTGGGCGAGACCCGCAGCCGCGCGCCGCCCCGGGCCAAGGCCGGGAGGTCCTGGCGGAAGTCGTGGAGCCAGGCCTCCAGCGCCGGGCTCATCATCGGGCAGGCCGCCATGTCGATGAGCGTGTCGCTGTCGTTCAGGGCCCGCAGGCCGATGATCGGGGCGCCGTTGTGCTCACCGAGGCTCAGGTCCGCCCGATCGCGCAGGGCGCCGGGGCCCAGGTCGATGACGGCCAGCGCGTCAGGGAGCGTCACCCCAGCGGCGGCGGCGGCGTCCCGGAGGCCCTGGAGCTTCCTCTGGCGTTGGTCGGGGAGGGGATCAGCGATCCACGGGCAGCCGCCGCAGCGGCCAGAGAGCGAGCAGGGGAGAGAGGACATTCTTGGCGGCTAACGCGCTCACAGGTCTGGCGCCTCCAGCGACGCCGCCGCTGGCACGGACTTTTGC
>JBEAVX010000092.1:0-3143 GCA_041160755.1 Pseudomonadota bacterium | reverse complement strand
TGGCCTCCAGGCGCTCCCCTTCCCGGGCGAGGCCGTCGAGGTCGGGGCCCTGGAGGATGAGGATGATCGGCGGGAAGTCGCCGAGGCCGTCGATGATCGCGGGCTGGGAGAGGTTGACCGTAGACTGGGGCACCTCGCTCAAGGTGGCGCGAACGCGCTCCTCAAACCGCTCCAAGGGCTCGCTGCGGTTGGCCTTGTCGGTCACGCGCACCCGGATGCGGGCGCGCTCGGGGGTGCTCTCGTGGCCGATGATGGTGTAGACGCGCTCGACGCCGGGCGTGGCCAAGAGCTTGGCCTCGGCGGACCGAACGGCGGCACTGGTGACCTCCAAGGCCGAGCCCACGGGCAGGCGCACATCGGCGAAGATCTCGCCGCGATCTTCTTTGGGCACAAACTCTTTGGGAAGCACCGCCGCGACGACGCCGGTGACCGCGAGCATCAACACGGAGACGCCGACGGTGGCCTTGGGCCAGCGCAAGGCGCCGCGCAGCACGTCGCGGTAGCGGTCATCCACCCGGTCCAAGAAGCCACGGATGGCGGCGACGAGGCGGGGCTCTTTGGCGTGGGCGTCATGCGCCTTCGAGAGCCGGGCGGAGAGCATGGGGTCGAGGGTGAAGGCGACGAAGAGCGAGAGCATCACGGCGACGGCGATGGTGAGGCCGAACTGCCGGAAGAACTGCCCGACGATGCCCGACATAAACGCCACGGGCACAAACACCGCCACCAACGAGAGCGTCGTGGCCAGCACCGCCAGGGCGATCTCCCGGGTGCCTCGGCTCGCGGCCTCTTCAGGGGAGTCTCCGGCCTCTAGCCTGCGGGTGATGCTCTCCCGCACGACGACGGCGTCGTCGATGAGCAGGCCGATGGCGAGGCTCAGGCCCAGAAGCGTCATCATGTTCAGCGAGAAGCCCAGGTAGTACATCACGGCGAAGGTGCCGATGATCGACGTGGGCAAGGCCAAGGCGCTGATGAAGGTGCCGCGCAGGTCCAACAAGAAGAAGAGGATGACGAGGACGGCCATGGCGCCGCCGAAGTAGATCGCGATCCAGACCTCGTGGGCGTTGGCTTTGACCTCCAAGGACTGATCGGTGATGACCTCGGTGACCGCGCCGTCGGCGAGCTTGGGCACCTCGGCGTTGAGCTTCTCTCGCACGGCCTCGCAGACCGCGACGGTGTTGGCGCCGGACTTCTTGACGACCTCAACGGCGACGGCCTCTTGGCCGTTGAACCGCACGTAGCGGCTGGCCTTGGTGAAGTCGTCGACCACCGTGGCGACGTCGCCGAGGCGCACCTGCTGGCCGTCGCGGGTCTGGTGCACGATCATGCTGCGCAGGTCGTCGATGTGCTCAAACTGGGCCTCGGCGCGCACGCCGACGGCGTAGGAGCCCAGGCGCATGTCGCCGACGGGCACGCTGAGGTTCTCGATGCCCAGGCGCTGGGCGACCTGGGAGGGCGAGACGCCGAGGGCGCGCAGGCGGTCGAGGTCCAAGTTGACGTGAATCTCGCGATCTTGGCCGCCGAGCACGTTCACCGCGCCGACGCCGTCGATCTGCTCCAAGAGCGGCCGCAGGCGCTCGTCCACCTTCTCTCGGGTCTCGTTCACGCCCGCGGGGGTGGAGACGACGGCGACGAGCACGGGCAAGGCGCCGATGTCGAGCTGCTGGATGACGGGGTCTTCAGCGCCGTCGGGGAGCTTGCCTTTGACGCCGCCGATCTTGTCGCGCACGGCGTTGGTGGCGGTCTCGACGTCGGTGCCCATGCCGAACTTGAGCACCATAAACATCGAGTCCGAGCGCGTGAAGCTGCGCACGTCGTCGAGGCCGGAGATGGAGGAGACCGCGTCCTCCAGGGGCTTCGTCACGTCGCGCTCGATGTCCTCGGGGCCCGCGCCGGGGTAGACCGTGAGCACGGTGAGGAACGGGAAGTTGACCGGCGGGTAGAGCTCGGTGCCCAGGCGCCCGAGGCTCAACAGCCCGAGCACGATGAGCACGAAGCTCAACATCGCCGTGAAGACGGGGCGGCGGATCGCGACGTCGGAGAGGTTCATCCTTCACCCAGGTCTGCGGGGGGATCGAGGACGACCTGGTCCCCCTCTTTGAGCGCGCCGAGCAAGAGCGCGCGGCCGCCCTCTCGTTTGACGACGGTGACGGGCACACGCTCGGCTTGGCCTTCGGTCGCGCGCCAGACGCAGAAGTCAGGGCGGGCGACGACGGCCTCTTCAGGGACCGACCACACGAGCTGGTCCTCACCTGCGGTCACCTGGGCCCGGGCGAAGGCGTGGGCGCGCATCCCGGCGGGCGGGGCGTCCACACGCAGCTCGACGGGCAGGCGGCGGGTGGCCATGTCGAGTGACGGCAGCACCCGGACCACGGTGGCCGGGGCCTCGACGCCAAAGCCGACGCTGACCGTGCCCGTGAGGCCCGGGGTGAGCCACACCGAGCTCTCGCTCGCCGAGCCCTTGAGCTGGAGCGCGCTGAGGTCCTCGATGACGAACAGCGGCATCCCGGCGCCGATGACCGTCCCGGCGTTGTCGGGGCCCAAGGTGATGACGCCGTCGATGGGCGCGGTGAGCGTGTGGTAGCTGTAGTTCGCCGAGGCGAGTCGCACGGCGGCCTCGGCCTGCTCGACCCCGGCGCGACCGGCGGCGACGGCGGCCTCGACCTCTTGGAGCTGCTGGTCGGAGACACCTCCGCCCTCGTGCAGCGACTTGAGGCGCTTGAGGCCGGCCTCTCCGGCGTCGAGCTGGGCTTGGGCGCCGGAGAGCGCGGCCTTGGCCTGGGCGAGCTGGGCGCTGGCGATGCGGCTGTCGAGGCGCGCGAGGGCCTGGCCGGCCTTCACGACGTCCCCACGCTTGACGAGCAGGGCCTCCATGCGCCCGGGCACCGAGAAGCCGAGCTGGACCGAGGCGATGGGCTCAAGGGAGCCCGCGATCTCCTCTTCAGCGCGCCACGCGGCGCTCACCACGGCCTCGGTGCGGAGCTCGGCGGTGGGCGCCGCCTGGGCGGCCGTCGGGGGGGTCTCAGCGCAGGCCATCAGGAGCGAGAGCAGCAGCATAGGATCCTCATCGCGCGTCGCGCGGTCGCGCCTCTCTTATCCACCGCTGAGGGCAAGGTGCGCGCCGGGGTGGTGAAGAGATCGACATG
>JBEAVX010000079.1:0-12516 GCA_041160755.1 Pseudomonadota bacterium | reverse complement strand
CCCCCGCCTCCGGCCGCCGCAGCACCGCCGCGGCCGCCCCGTCTCCGAACAGCGGACCCGACTCCGGGTCCTTCAGGTTCAGCCCCGCCGAGGCCAGCTCCGAGGTCACCAGCAGAATGCGCCGGTATCGCCCGGTCGTGAGGTGGCTGGCGGCGATGTCCAGCCCCGTCAAGAAGCTCAGGCAGCTCGTGTGCACGCTGAAGCAGGAGATCCCGCTCCGCCCCGCCCCCAGCGCCTGCTGGATGAACACCGCCTGATCGGGGATGAACTGGTGTGAGGTGCCCGACGCGCTGATGATCAGGTCCACGTCCGCCATCGTGCAGCCCGCCTGTTCAAGCGCCGCCCGCGCCGCCCGCGCCCCCATCTCCGGCGCCGTCTCGCCCGCCGCTCGATCGGCGAAGTGCCGCGTCCGCACGCCGTTGCGCTGCTCAATCTGGTGGTAGTCCATCCCCGCCATCTCCGAGAGGGTGGCGTTGTCGATGCTTCGGGCGGGCATGTAGCGGCCCATGCCCTCGATAAACAAAGGGCGAAAGCAGTCTTCTTGCGTCACGGAGCCTCCAGGAACGTCTTGGGCCGACCTACGGCATAAACACGGCGGCTTCGTACCCCCTCTACGCCCTGCGCGGAAGGGGGACGTCATGGGGTCGGTCAGCACTTCGTTGGAATTGGGTCAAACCTCGCCCAACCTCTGCTTGACGCCTGGCGGGCCCCGCTGGCGCCGAACGCGCCGATCCTGCGGGCGAAGGGCCCGCCTCGCCGGGAGAGCCTGTAGAATCGAGCACATGGCCCCGCTCCCGAACCCTCTGCGCGCCTTTGAGCTGCTGGAGCCCCTCGCCTCGGGAGGCATGGGGCGGGTGTTCCGCGCGCGGCACCGGCGGAGCGGGCAGCCCGTCGCCGTGAAGCTGATCTTAGAGCGCGCCGTCGCCAGCCCCGAGGCCCTGGAGGCCTTCGCCCGCGAGGCCCGCGCCGCCGCGCGCCTCGATCACCCGCACATCACCCGGCTCATCGACTATGGCCTCACTGACGAGGGCCAGCCTGTGCTCGTCATGGAGCTGGCCGGGGGCGGCGACCTCACGCGCTGGGTGCAGCGCCCGCCCACCTGGGCCACGCTCCGAGAGGCCATCGGGCAGCTCCTCGACGCCTTGGCCCACGCCCACGCCCGGGGCCTCGTCCACCGCGACCTCAAGCCGAGCAACGTGCTCTCGCGCGGCCGCCGGGACCGCCTGCGCGGCGTCGCGCTGACCGACCTCGGCCTCGCCCTCTTCAGCCACGACCCCGCTGAGGGGATCGTCGCCAGCGCCGGGACCCCCCAGTACATGGCCCCGGAGCAGGCCCAGGGCGCGCTCACGCAGATCGGGCCCTGGACGGATCTCTACGGCCTCGGCGCCTTGGTCTGGGCCATCGCCCAAGGTGGCCCGCCCCCTGCGGACGCGGACGATGAGCGCCTGGAGCTGGCCTGGCACCCGCCGCGCCTCGCCGCGCCGCCCGGCCTGGGGCGCTGGGTCTGCGGCCTGCTCGCCAGCTCGCCTTGGCGCCGCCCTCGGCACGCCGCGGTCGCGGCGGAGGGGCTACGCGCGCTGGAGGGCCTCGTCGCGGGCGCTGCGCGGGCGCCGACCCCCGCGGGGGCCATCGCCCACACCCTCGCGGGCTGGGACTCCGCCTCGCCGACCCTCGCGGGCTGGAGCGTCGCCTCGACCGGCGGGAGCGGCTCGGCGCCGACCCTCGCGGGCTGGACCACGGCGGCGGGGTCGGCGAGCGCAGCGTCCACGGAGGGGGGCGGCGCGCCGACCATCACGGGCTGGACGACGGAGGCGGGGTCGGCGAGCGCCGCGAGCACCGAAGAGGGCGCCGCGCCGACCCTGGTGGGCTGGGCGGCGGGGCCGGAGCGAGCCGCGACCACGGCACAAGGCGCCGCGCCGACCTTCACGCGGAACGACGCGCTCCCGCCCCAGGCCGCGCCGTTGCCCTTGAGCTGGCGCCCGGCGCGCCGCCCGCCGCCGTCCCTCGCCTTGCTCGACGCTGGGCTCGGCCTGCACAGCCTGCGCGACCCGCCCCTCGTCGGCCGGGACGCCGAGCAGGACGCCCTCTGGGCCGCGCTGCGCCGGGTCGAGTCCCAGGGGACGCCGGGCCTCGTGCTCCTCCGGGGCGGCGTCGGCGTCGGGCGCAGCCGCCTCGTGTCGTGGCTCGCCGAGCGCGCGCAGGAGCTCGCCGGGGTGGCCGTGGCCTCCGCGCGGATCGGGCCAGGGCGCCCGCTCTCCTTGGAGGAGCTCGTCAACGGCCTCTGCGCCGCCGAGGGCCTGCCGCCCGCCCCCGCGCCCCCCGCTGGGGTCGGCGCTGAGGAGCGCGTGAGCCGGGCGCTGCGTCGCCTCCGGGCGCTGGCCGGGGCCCGCCCGCTCGTGCTCAGCCTCGACGACGCGGCCTTCGGAGAGGAGGCCCTGCGCCTCGCCGAGCGCGCCGTCACCACGCCGAGCCTCGGCCCCACCCTCGTCGTGGTGAGCGCCCAAGAGGACGCCTTGGCCAGCCGACCCGCCGCGGCCGCCGCCGTCGAGCGCCTCGCCGCCCGCCCCGACACCCTCACCCTCACGCTGGGCGACCTGCCCGTCGGCCAGCGGGGCGCGCTCGTGAGCGCCGTGCTCCGCCTCGCCCCCGACCTGCGCGGCCTCGTCGCCGAGCGCGCCGCCGGGAACCCCTTGTTCACCACCTTGCTCATCGGGGACTGGGTGAAGCGCGGCATCTTAGAGGCTGGCCCGCTCGGGTTCTCCCTCAAGTCCGGCGAGCCCGTGACGCTGCACGCCGACCTCTCCGCCCTCCAGCGCAGCCAGGTGGAGGCGCTCCAAGCCCGGCTCTCGGAGGACGACTGGCGGGCGGTCGGCGTCGCCAGCGCCTTGGGCGTCGAGGTGGACCTGGACGAGTGGCGGCGGGCGGTGGCCGAGGCGGGGCTCACGCCGAGCCCCTCGTTTGAGGCCGAGCTGCTCCACGCCCAGGTGCTCCGGCCCTTGCCGGGGCGGGATCGTTGGGCCTTCACCTCGGGCCTCACCCGCGAGGCGCTGCTCGTGGCGGTCGGTGCCGCCCCGGCCCTACAGCTCGCCTGCGCCCGGGCGCTGGAGCATGACCCCCGCCGCGCGGATCGTGTGGCCCAGCACCGCCTCGCCGGAGGGGACGCCCAGGGCGCCTTGGGCCTCGCCCTCGCCGCGGTGTCGCGGGACCTGGCGCTGATGCGAATCGACAGCCTCGGGGTGTGGCTTCGTTCTGTGGAGGCCTGCCTCAGCGGTGGCGCGGTGCCGACCCCCACCGAGCGCGCGTCGCTGCTCTTGGCGCAAGGGGTGTTCTTGCGGTTCGGCGCGGGGCGCATCGAGGCGGCGCTGGCGCTCTTTGAGGAGGCCACACCCCTGGCTGAGGCGGCGGGGGAGCCCGCCCTCGTCGCCGAGCTGCTGCGGCGTCGGGCTGGCGTGCGCTTCACCCTCGGGGAAAAAGACGGAGAGGCGCTCTTGGGCGCGGCCTTGGCGCTCGCCCAGGCCCACGGCCTCATCGAGCAGGAGCTCTCGACCCTCCGTGATCTCTCGCTGGTCGTGCGGCACCGGGGCGGCGCCGCCGAGGCCGAGCGGCTCGTTCGGCGCGCCATCGAGCTCGCCGAGCGTCACGGGTGGCGCACCCAGCTCGCCCGCGCGCGCTCGGTGCTGGCGGGGTCGCTGCTCGACTCGGGCCGGGCTGAAGAGGCGCTGACGATCTTGGAGCTGGCCTACCACGACCTCCTGCGCGACGAGGACGCCTCGACCTTAGACATCGCCACGGCGCAGAACAGTCTGGCGGCGGCGCTGCACAACCTCGGGCGGCTGGAGCCCGCGCTGGAGCATTATTGGGGGGCGTACCAGCGCTTTGACGAGGCCGGGAGCGAGCTCGCCGCCCTGCCTCGTTACAACGTGGCCTCCATCCACTTGAACGCCGGGAGGCCTGAGGAGGCCCGCGCGCTCTTGGAGGAGGGGCTCATCATGCTGGGCGAGCAGCCCTCGGCGTTGATGCGCGCCTACATCCTCTCGCTCCTGGTGGACGTAGACGCCCAGCAAAGCGCCTTGGAGCCCCTGACACGCCACCTCATCCAGCTCGACGAGACGCTCTCGACGGGTCACACCGCCGATGGGGGCGTGAAGTTCACGCTGGAGCGCACCGCCAAGCGCCTCGACGAGCAGCCCGAGGGCGTCGCTCCCGACCTTCGTGCGCGGCTGCAGCGCCTCATCGACGAGCAGACCGCGCGGCTGAGCGGGGGCTGACCGGGTCGCCGAATCGTAGCTGACCCGCGGTCAGTTATGGTTCACTCACCGCAGATACGCCCGCAGCCCGAGGATCAACACCAGCGCCGAGAACACCGCGCACAGCCCACCCCAGATCCAGTACGGCAGCCACAGCGCCTCGGCGATGCGCGCCACGTCGGACGGCATCACCCCAGCGCTGGTGTGGGCGACGGGGGTGAACAGGTAGTCGGCCCGGGAGAAGACCGAGAGGCCGAGCTGGGTCGCCAAGAACACGAGCATGTGCTGGTTCGCCCGCGCTGAGGCGCGCATCGCGAAGACGAGGCTCAGCACGGCGACCACGCCGACGAAGGCGAAGCCGAAGACGTTCCGCACCACCCAGATGTCGGCCATGAGCAAGGTGAGCCCGCCAATCGCCATGGCGGCCTTCGCCGTCTGGGGGCGGCGGCCCATGAAGAAGCCGAAGGCGGCGACGATGGACGGCCCGACGAGGCCCCCGGCGCTCACCAAGGCCGTGTTGATCGCGCCCTCGGGCCAGCTCGACGACGCCACGCCGGAGCCGTTGGCGAAGATCTCGAACTGGTGGAAGGTGCCGCCGACGAGGATCGCCGTGACCCCGTGCCCGAGCTCATGGGCCAAGGTCGAGAGCAACAACAGCGGCCAGATGGCGATGGAGCCGCCGGGGATCGCGTAGAGCAGCGCCGTCACCGCGAGGCTGCCCAACAGGATCCACCGGGCCCGGCCCGAGACGGACAACGATTGGCTGGATGTGGGGGCGACTCGCTCCGGTGCGGGCATCGGCGCTCACTCCTGGCAGGCCAAGGCCTCTAAGTAGCTGATCTCGATGGGCTCGCCGACGCTGAGGCCCTCGACGGCGCCGTTCACCCGCAGGGCGCGGGCGTCGGCGTCGTAGGTCCAGGCGGAGAGCGCCCGGCCCTCGGCGCGCACGGCGAGGGTGGCCTCGACGGGCGCTTGCTCAAGGATGTGGGTCATCACGCCGCTCCCCGCGTCCGCGGAGACCCCGGCGACCTGGGCCCACACCGTCTCCCACGGCGTGCTGGCGCAGACATCCAGCGTCAGACCCCCGGTGAGCGTCGCGGCCTCGATCGCCTTGCCGCCGCCGACACATCCCCCGGCGTCTTGGCCCGTGAGCGCGGAGATCACGAGGTCCACCTCGGCGGGCAAGCGGGCCTGAATCGCGCTGACGTAGCTGTCTGTGGGGTCGGGCGAGGCCTCGGCGCCCCGGGTCAACAAGACGACGTGGAGCTGGGCGCCGTCGCGCACGAAGCCCTCCAGGCAGTCCCCGGCGTCGGTGCGCTCCAGGGTGGACACGGCGAGGGACAACAGCGCCCGCGTGCCTTGGCTCTGCGGCACGAGGCCGTAGGCGAGCAGGGGCGCGATGGCCTCCGGGCTGTAGTCCCGCACCTGATCGGCGCGTAAGAACGGGTCCACCGTGGCCGAGCAGCTCGACACGCCGTTCACCACGGCCACCTGCCAGTCTACGCCGCCGTCGTCTAAGGCCGAGAACAAGGCGCTCGCGGCGGACTGCGCGGCGGACAGGGTGCCCCACATGTCGGTCCCAGCGTCGATCACGAGCAGCACGTCGGCCTTGGCGCCAGGCACATAAGGCGGCGTCTCGACCACCCCGCTGCCGGGCACACCCAAGCCCGTGAGCGTGAGCGCGGAGACCGGCGCGGCGGGGTCGTTCGTGAACACCTGCACCGTGGCCGACTGCTGCCCGGCGCCGGTGGGGGCGAAACGAACGGGCAGCTCCACCAGATCGCCCGGGGCGAGGCTGCCCGTGGGCACGTCCAAGAGGGCGAAGTCGCCAGAGCCCGCGCGCTCGGCGCCGTAGACCTCCAAGGTCTCCGAGCCCTCGTTCGAGAGCCGCAGGGTGGACTCCACGGCGCAGCCGACGAACGGCGCGCCGACGTAGGGGTCGGTGATCCGCAATGACGCCACGGGCGCCGTCGCCGCGCCGATCAGCTCCACAGGCGCCACGGCCAAGGGCGGGATGACCGTGCCCAGCCAGCGGCCCTCGGTGTTGGGCCGAAACCACACGTCGATGGGCAGGCTCTCCCGCGCTTCGAGGCGCAGCACCGCCGGGGCGTCCACAAAGAACACGTCCTCGTCGATGCCCCAGACGTGGGTGAGGCCCTCGACGAGCAGCCCCTCGTCGGTCTGGTTGGTCACGGTGATCGTGCGGGTGGCCTCTGGGGTGTCGAGCACGACGAGCGCGCCGAAGTCGAGCACCGAGGGGCTCACCGTGAGCGCGTCGTCGGGCAGCTCCGGCGGGCGAGGATCGGGCCTCGCCGGGCCCAGAGGCGTGCAGGCGGCGAGGCTGAGGAGGGCGAGGGTGAAGCTCACCGCCTCACGATACCGCGTCGAGGGCAGACCCGCTCAGCGACCGCCAAAGGACAGGCCCACCGCGAGGCCCTGCTCGACGACGTAGCTCGGCGACTCGGCCACGGTGAACGGCAGCGCGCGCACCTCGTAGCGCAGGACGAGCTGGCTGGGGCCGCCTTGGCCGATCCGAGGCGCGTCGAGGCGCAGGGTGGCGCGGGCGCCAGGGATCACCGTGGGGGCGCTCTGCAGCTCAGGGCCGGAGTAGCCGCTGAAGCTGCGCCAGAGCAGGCCCGCGTCGAGGCTCGGCCCCAACGAGAGCGGCACCCGACGCAGCTCGAAGGCCGCCACGCCGCCAACGCTCAGCTCACCGCCGAGCACCTCGGCTGGATCGGGCAGGTTCTCCACAGGCATCGTGGCCGCCCCGGCGGCGCCGCGCAGGTGAAGCTCGGGGCGAAGGCGCGCGACGGGTTTGGTCTCCAGGCGACGGCCGATCTCGACCCCACCCACCCACGGCGAGAAGGTGCTCAAGCCAGGGCCTTGGCGAAGGGCGGCGCTCGTGGAGAGCTCCCAGCGCGGCGCGCCGGTGGGGAAGAGGTCGGTCAACATCACCGTCTCCCCGGCCTCGACCCGCAGGCTGCGCGAGAGCAGCACCTCGCCGGAGTCGCTCTCCAAGACGAGCTGGTGGCGACCGGGCTCGACGGCGATGAGCGAGGGCAAGGCCCCGCGAGAGGTGCCGTCGATGAGCACCCGGGTGTTGTTGAGCACGGCGTCGGTGGCGGCCAAGAGCGCGCGCTCGGCGGCGGAGCGGGTGGCGTCGCTGCCCGCGAGGTAGATCTCTTCGCGGCCGACGATGCGGTACTCGGCCCGGGGCACCTGCATCCCGCCGGTGAAGTGGATCGTGCGGTCTCGGGCGTACTCGTGGGCCTCGGTGACGTCCACCAGCCCGTCTCGGTCGAGGTCGGCCTTGCCCGCGCCCAAGGTGAGCGCCTCGATCAAGAAGTGGGTGTACACGCCGTTCTGGAGGTTTTTGTCCTCCATGGCGGGCTGGTAATACTGCGCGGCGTAGAGCCGGGCCTCAGACTCCGAGACCTCCCGCAGCGAGCGCGGCGCCGGGGGCTCCCCACGCATGGACTCCAAGAGCGAGGCCGTCGCCGGATCCAGGGAGGACTTGTCGCGGCCGTTGTGGCAGGTGTCCAAGATGAGCACCCGCCGCCGGGCCTCGACCTCGTTCACCCGGGTCTCCAACCACTCGACGCTGAGCCCGGTGCGCGCGGCGTCGCCGAGGCGGCCGTCCGTGGGCAAGAACCACAGGCGTGTGCCCTGCGCCGGGTCCACCGTGAGCGTGCCGTGGCCCGAGAGGTAGAGCACGAAGGTGTCGTCGCGCTGGAGATCCGCCGTGGCGGAGTCGATCGCCCGCTGAATCGCCGCCCTGGACGTGGCCTCGGGGCCGGTGACGACGTACACCCGGTCAAAGGCGCCGCCCTCTTGGGACTGCAAGACGCGGCCCAGATCGCGAGCGTCCTTCGCGGCGAAGCGCAGATCGGGCAAGGCGGGGTCGGAGTAGCTGTCTACGCCGATGAGCACGGCGACCCGCTGGGGCGCATAGACGGCGTCGAGGCCGCCGCCGCTCGTTGGCTTGAGCTCGCCCGCGAGCACGGTCGAGAGGCCCAGGCCCAAGGTGAGGAGCGTGCTCATCATGGCGACACCTCCACGAAGGCGGCGTCACAAGGGTAGCCCAAGGCCAAGGCCCCTCGGCACAGCGCCGTGGGGGAGCTGAGGTCTACCCCACGAAGCTCATCCCGCAGCGCCTCGGCGCGCAGGGGCTCCGACGCGCTCAAGATGGCGAACACGCCGCTCTTGTCGCCGGGATCGACGCTCCAGGCCAAAGGATCAGCGCCCAGACGCAGGTCAGCCTCACCCGCGCCCTGGGGCGTGACGTGCAGCACGCTCACCCCCGCGTCGTCGGCGCGCACCAAGGCCACATACCCATCGGCGGCGAGCTGAACGCGGAACATCAGCTCATCCCCCGGGGCCAAGGGCGCGCCGTCGCGCAGGCGCTCAAGCTGGCCACCACGACGGGCGGCGAGCTTGAGGTGGACCATCGGGGCGGTGTCGCCGTCGCCCCGGGCCACCTGGGCGGAAGGATCACCGACGGGATCTTCGCCGCGCACGGCGAAGAGCGCCCCGGCGGCCAGCCCAGCGAGGGCGACCACACCGCCGACTCGCCAGGGCTGGTTCGCCGGGGCGGAAGAGGGGAGCCCCGCGGCGTCTTCAGCCCGGGCGCGACGCACGGCCTGAAGGGTGCGCGCGGCGAGGTCTGCGGGGACGGCCACCTCACCCAAGGCGGCGCGGGTGGCGTCGTCCATGGGCGGGCCGTCGTCGTGAAGCCACGGAGGGAGCGCGCTCACGCCTCACCTCCGAGCTTCACCCGCAGGGCGGCGCGGGCGCGAGAGACCCTCGCCCGGGCGTTGTCGGGGCTCACGCCGAGCTGCCCGGCGAGCTCGTTGTGGTCAAAACCGTAGACGACGCCCAACAGAAACGCCTCACGCAGAGGCTCGGGCAAGGACTCGATCGCCGCGTCGAGGGTGAGCTTGAGGTCGGGGTTGCCACGAAGGGTGGGGAGGTTGACGTCCTCTTCAGCCTCGTGGATCGTGCGCCCGGCCCGGCGGGCGGCGTCGCGGCGGGTGTTCAGCGCGATGCCGAACAGCCACGACCGAAACCGCTGCCCCGGCTGGTAGGTGGCGCGGCCCCGGTACACCTTGAGCCAGGTGTCTTGAAAGAGCTCGGCGGCGCGCTCTGGCGGCTCACCGCTCCGGCGCAAGAGCCCGTGCACGGCGCGGGAGTGGCGCTCAAAGAGCACCTCATAGCTCCGCTCGTCACCGTTTTGCACGCGCAACATGAGCTCCTCGTCGTCTGTCTCGGCATCGCCCATAGGTGGGGTCCTGTCCGAGCCTTACGACGAGGCGGTGAGCGGTGTGACATGCGCCAGCGAGCGGCGTCTGAAGAGCACAAACCCGGCGATCACCCCGGCGAGGTTCAGCCAGGCGTAGGCGTCGCCGATCTTGGCGTACACCGTCGGCACCCGGCCCACCGGGGTCTCGATCACCCGCAGCACGTCGGTGAAGGGGGTCGTCTCATCCTCGATCTTGCCCGTGGGCGAGATGCGCATCGACACGCCGGTGTAGGCGATGCGCACGATGGGCACGCCCAGCTCGACGGCGCGCACGGCGGAGAGCATGGCGTGCTGGTGCGGGGCCGAGGTGTCGCCGAACCAGCCGTCGTTCGTGACGTTCACCATGAGCTGGCCATCCGAGAGCTGGGTGCGCACCAGCCGCGAGAGGATCGCCTCGTAGCAGATCGGCGTGGTGAACGTGATCTCCGGCCGGTCGGGCAAGGAGAACACCACGGGCACCTCACCGGCCTTGAAGTTGCCGGGGCCCCGAATCCACTCGCGCAGGATCGGGAACATCTCGGCGCCGGGCAGGTACTCGCCAAAAGGCAGGGGCACCATCTTGTCGTAGCGGGTGACCAGCTCCCCTTGGCGGCTCATCAGGTAGATCGAGTTGCGCTGCTCGTAGTAGGGCTCGCCGGTGATCGGGCTCGTCTTCTCTTCGACGTAGCCGCCGCCGAAGACGATGGGCGCGTCGATGTACCTGGCGAGGTAGGTCATGCGCTGGCCGACCTTCGCGATGCGCGGGTCATACGGCGTGGCGCCTTCAGGCCAGATCACCAGGTCTACCTTCTCGCCCCGAAGCTGCTCGCTGGCCTTCACCCACGACATCATCGCCTCACCCGGGGAGCTCTGCATCCGCTCCTCCATGGTGATGCCCTGCTGAATCTGGCTGACCTTGATGCGCGGCATCGCCGCCACGGCGGCCTCGACCTCGGCCGTCCGCCAGGCGCCAAAGCCGAGGTTGCCCAAGAACAGGCCCACGACGGCGGCGAGCGCCCGCAGGTTCGGGCGCTCCCCAGCGCGGGAGGCGATGATCAGCTCAGCCACGGCGCAGTTCGTGAGCATGACGAGGTAGGTGACGCCGTACACGCCGGTCACCGAGGCGAGCTGCCACGCCGGGGCCACGCGGTACTGGCTCACGCCCTGAAAGTAGGGGAACAAGGCCGGGGTCACGAACTCGACGGCCACCTGCACGGCGGGCAGAAAGAACACCCAGCCCACGCCGAACACCCGGCGCAGGCGCGGGGCGAGGGGGAACACGATCGCGTAGGGCAAACCTACGGCGAAGGCGAAGAGGTGGACGACCTGTAGGCTCAAAAACGCCGGGATGTTCGAGAAGCGGATGATCGACTCGGCCAACCAGAAGAACAGCGTGCTCACGGCGCTGTAGCCCGCGAGCCAGCCGAGCATGAAGTTGCCTTTGGGGTCGTCCTCCCGCATCACGAGCAGCAAGGGGACGAACGAGACCCAGTGCAGAAAATGCAGGTTCATCGGGGGCGAGATGACGTAGAGCAGAAGCCCCGAGGTGAGCGCGGCGAGCAGGCGGGGGAGGGTGATCACGGTCTCGGCTCCACGGCGGGGGTCGTCGGCGCGGGGGTCGGCTCAGGGATCGGCTCAGCGGTCGTCAAGGGCGCGCGCTCAGGCAAGCTCGGCGTCGGCGGCGCGAGCGGGTCAAGGCTCCGCACCACGTCGTCCCGCAGGGCGCGGTTGTGGCGGATCGCCGCGTCGGCCGCCCCGTAGATGTTCCCGAAGTAGAACCCGACCCCGAAGAAGCCCGCCACACCCAAGGCCGTCCACTGGCGCTCCCGGGCCGCGAGGATCATGCCCGTGGCGAACAGCGCGTTCACGGTGAGCGCCGAGAGGGCCTCTTGAGGTTGGCGCGCGTAGAGCTGCCCCGCGCCGGGCAGGCCGCCGGAGAGCGCCGCGGCGACGAGCGGCCGCTTAAACCGCCCGGGATCGGTCAACATCAGGCTCGCCTCGGGGCTGAGCGTGAGCCCCGTGGCCTCGGCTTGGGTGAGCGCCATCGAGAAGTAGCCGTCTTGGGCGAGGCCAACCGTCGCCTGGTACGCGGCCCAGTCGCGGTAGAGCCCATCGGGGCGCGTGCTGAGATAACCCTGGTACATCCCCACACCTTGCCGAGGCAAGATGGCCACCCAGGCCTCAGCGATGGCCAGCTCCGCCAGCTCACCCACGGGCCCAGGGGTGCTGCGCAGGCGCTCTAGCTCGGCGAGGCTGCGCTGCGGGTCGCCCAGCTCGCGGATCGCGATGGCGTCGAGGTAGTCCACCTCGGCCAACACCGCCGGGCTCAAGCCGCCATGAAACCGGGCGCGGATCGCCTCGGTGTGAAGCCCCTGCCAGTCCTCACGACGCGCCAGCTCGTTGAGCAGGGGCACTGGATCCGCAGCGGACTCAGAGGCAGAGGTCAGCGCCGTCGGCTCGGCTGCGTCGGCAGGCCCCGCCCAGAAGGAGCTCACCAGCAGGCATGTGGCGGTGCAGCGGATCGGAGAAATGAAGCCCATCAGGCGCCAAGGGGTAAGCGGAGGGGTTGGAGTCGCGCAGGAGGCGATCGAAGGTGAGCACAATACCCCCGATCAGCCCGTCGCGCCCCACGGCCTGCCGAGCGTAGCCCGAGCACGACGGCCGCAGCGGGCACCGGGCGCCGTCGCCCGGGGACACGAGCTCACGCCACACGACGAGGCCGAGCTGCGCCGTGGCGTCTACAGGCCCCGTCGTCACCACGCGGTCGTCGCGCAACATCCGCGCCGGGTCGGGCTCGGCCCAGGCGAATCCGGCGGTGAGGAGGAGCAGGCTCAGCATCGGCCCAGCATAACCGAAACCCGAGGCGCAGAGACGAAGACCCCCGACCGGCGCGAGGCCGATCGGGGGTCTGTTGGAGCGAAGGGAGCGGAGCGTGGACTAGAAGTCCATCCCGCCCATGCCACCCATGCCGCCCATGCCGCCCATTCCACC
>JBEAVX010000074.1:0-10223 GCA_041160755.1 Pseudomonadota bacterium | reverse complement strand
GTTTACCGGAGCCCCCACCCCCACGCCCACCGTCCCACGTCTACGCCTTCACGTCGCCAGACCTCGTGCGCTGGACCGCCCAGCCCGAGCCCGTCGCCGAGAAGCTGGAGAGCCTCGGCCTGAGCGTGCGGCCCGACGGAGAGCTCTGGCTCACCGGCCTCGACATGAGCGGAAAACACAGCCCCATCCGGGCGAAGATCATCGGCCCGGCCCTGTTCGGCCGCCGTTTTGACGGCGCGCGCTGGGTTCCCGAGACCTGGTGGTTCAAAGACCCTGACGCCGTCGCGTTTATTGATCCGCAGATGTTTGAGGACAGCGTGTGGTATGTCTCCCGCAAAGGCACCCACGGCGATCCGGCGATGGACACCCAGCCGAACGACATTCGCTCGACGCCGCCCGCCCAGACTCGCCTCAGCGGCGTCGGGCTGGTGGATCCGAGCCCCGTGCGGTTTCGTGACGCGCTCCTGGTCTTCGTCACAGACGGCCACAACCAGGTGAGCCTCTTCGGCGGTGATCCCCTACAGAAGATGCAGACCTTCAACAACGTGAGCGTGCCCTTCGGGTTTGTGCACAATGACACCCTTCACCTCGTCGCCCAGCGCCCGCTCAACGGCCGCCGCCAGCCCGTGATGGCGACCTCGCAGGACGGCGTACAGTTCACAGAGTTTAGGCCCCTCTTCACCCCGGACCAGGCGAGGACCTGCACCAGCCCGGTGATCGGCCCGGTGAGCGGGGGCTGGATCCTCCTCTGTGTCGATGAGGGCGTCGAGGGCGTCGCGGCGACGGGCGCGCCGCCGAGCTGACGCCGCCGAGCAGGATCGCCCGCTCGACGGCGTCTGTTCAGCTTAGGGCGTGGTCAAGCAGGCCGTGAAGCTGCCCGTGCTCGTCGCGCTCTTGACGTACAGACGATAGCTGCCCTTGGCGCCGATGTACGACAAGGCCTCGCTGGAGCTCGACGCGGTCTTCGACTTCTCGACCGTGTCCCACTTCGCCGTAGAGGTGTTGTACTTCTGCAGGAAGATGTCGAAGTTGGCCGAGGTCGTGCCCTCCAGCGCCGCCTCGTGGGTGCCCTTCACCGTCGTGGTGTAGCCCTTGCTGTTGGGGTAGAAGCGGTAGGTGGCCCCGCTGGAGTGCGGCAGCACCCCCGAGAAGGTGTAGTCGTAGCCGCTGCAGGTCGACACGGACGAGCCATCCCCCACACCGACCAGCGCCCAGGCGTCCATCACCGCCTCGTACTGCGGGCTCATCGCGCCGTAGAGGTCTTGGGCGGCGTCGAGCCAGGCGTTACGCGCGTCCATAAAGTCCGAGCCGCTCGTGAGGTACCGCTTGAGCGCCCGGAACGCGATGTCGGCGGCGTCATCGGCGCCGATGCCGGTCATGGCGGTGCCGCCGTAGTCGGGGTGGTTGCCGCCCTCGGAGAGCAGGTAATAGGCCAGGTTCACCACGCCGGCGTTGATGTGGACGCCGCCGCTGTCCTCGAAGCCGGTGTACAGGTCGTCGTAGTGAGACGTGGTGAAGCCATCAGCGCCCGGATCATCCATGTACCGCACGGCGTCCCCGGCCGTGGACGGGGTGTAGCAGTCCTCGCCGATCATCCAGGTGTCCGCGCTCTCGCCCAAGGCGGCGCGCTCGACCATCGCGCCCATGATGTCCGCGTAGGCCTCGTCCAAGGCGCCGGGCTCGCCGTAGTAGGTGAAGCCCGCCGTGTAGGACGTGACGCCGTGGGTCATCTCGTGGCCGGTGATGTCGATGGTGGTGAGCGCGCTCAGAGAGCTGCCGTCACCGTCGCCGAAGTACATCGCGTTGCCGTCCCAGAAGGCGTTGGCGTAGCGGCGACCGTAGTTCACGAACATCGAGATGACCGTGCCCGTGCCCGTCACCGAGCCGACGTAGCCGGGGCCGCCCGCGTCGTCGAGACCGTCCCAGTTGTGCGTGTAGAGGTAATAATCCCAGACCTCCGCGGCGGCGTAGTGGGCCTCGACGGCAGACTTCTGAGAGGTGGCGTCAAACACCTTGTCGGCATCATACACATAGGCGGCGGTGGAATAACCGCTGTTCATCGTGAAGGTGCCGATGGCGCGGGCCGGATCCTCCAGGTAGTAGTTTGTGTCCGTTGTGGGCTTGGTGATCTTGATGTCCACCGTGCCGTAGTAGTTCGTCTTGCCCGTCCCGGCGGCGGTGTGCAGGTTGTCGTAGCTGCGCAGCACCTCGCCGGTGTGCGCGTCCACCCACAGAAGCGGCATCGAGGTGTGCTCGCTGCCGTCGATGCGGCGGAGCTGTACCTTCCAGGCGAGGTGGTCCACGCCGTCCAGGCGCATCACCCACAGGCTCGTCTCGGGATCGTCAGTGAGCGTGTCCCAGCCGATGCTGGCGCCGATGGCGCGCTCGATGGCGTCCCCTTCGTCCACCAGCGGCGTGGTGTCGACCTGCACGCCGTCGAGGAGGTTGTCGGTGAGGCCGCGCAGGCTGCCATCGGCGAAGAGGTGAACGATCGCCTCCCCGTGCAGCACCGGCACGCCGTCCAGGGTCTGCTGGACCCGGACGTGGCGCAGACCAAGCTCGGCGTCCTCCTCGACCCGGCGGACCTCAAGGTTACGAAGCGCCAAGGCGGGGCGCCCCGCCAAGGCCGGGCTGAGGTGCTCCACGCTCTGGGCGATGGCCCGGGCCGTGGCGGCCTCGGGGTCGGCCACAGACGGCGAGAGGCTGAGGCCGGGCCCCGCGGCCTCGGGGCTGAGCCCGCAGGAGGTGAGGCCGCCTAAAGTGAACATCGAGAGGAGCAGGAGGGTCGCCGGACGCTGGACACGCATTGGAGCTCCGAGGCTGTGGGGAACAAGACGCCCCCACAGCTTAGCCCCCGGGGCGCCCCCTTCGTGTCCGCGACCCGTCAAGCGGCGCCCGAGCGCGCGGTCATTTAGACCGGCTCACCGGCCTTGAGGGCGTGCTGGGTGGACTCTAACCACCGCTCGGCCTCCAACGCCGCCATACACCCGGAGCCCGCGGCGGTGATCGCCTGACGGTAGACGTGATCCTGCACATCGCCGCAGATGAACACGCCGGGGATCTTGGTGCGCGGCGTGCCGGGCTCAGACGGGACGAGGTAGCCCGTCTCATCGGCGTCGAGCCAGGGGCGGAACGGCCCGGAGTTGGGCTCGTGGCCGATGGCCAAGAAGAAGCCATCGACGGCCTGCTCCCGGGTTGAGCCGTCGCGGGTGTCCTTGAGCACGAGGCCGGTGACGTGTTTGTCGCCGAGCACGTCGGCGACCTCGGTGTGCCAGAGCACCTCCAGCTTCTCGTTCTGGAAGACGCGGTCCTGCATGATCTTCGAGGCGCGGAGCTTGTCGCGGCGCACGAGCAGGTAGACCTTCGAGGCGAAGCGGGTGAGGAAGGTGGCCTCTTCAGCGGCCGAGTCCCCGCCGCCGACGACGGCGACGACCTTGCCCCGGTAAAAGAAGCCGTCACAGGTGGCGCAGGCGCTCACGCCGTAGCCCTGCAGCCGCAGCTCGTTGGGCAGGCCGAGGTACTTCGCCGAGGCGCCCGTGGCGATGATCACCGTGCGGGCGTAGCCCTCCTCGCCGCCCGCCTTGAAGTGGTACGGCCAGGCGGAGAGGTCGATCTCTTGGCACATCTCATAGGAGTAGCGCGTGCCGAACCGCTCGGACTGGGCCTTCATGCGCTCCATGAGCTCGGGGCCCATGATGCCCTCGGGGAAGCCCGGGAAGTTGTCTACGTCCGTCGTGATCGTGAGCTGACCGCCGGGCTGGTTGCCCTCAAACACGACGGGCTTGAGGTTCGCCCGGGCCGAGTACAGCGCCGCGGTGTGCCCAGCGGGGCCCGATCCGAAGATCACGACGTCGTGAACGGGGAGGTGCTGGAGCAGTTCGGCGCGGTGGTTGAGCATGGGGACTCCGGCGGTCACAGGCTATGGGGAGAGGTCGCCCGCATTCCTAACCACAAACGCGCCCTGAACCACCCCCTCCGGACCATGCACGACGGCCCCGCCCTCCGACAGCTCCTCCAGTCCCGCGCCGCCGCGCTGGGCTTTCAGCACCTTCGTGTGGCCGCCGTGCCCCCGGACGCCGCGCCCCGGGCCGCGGAGTTCGCCGCCTGGCTCGCCCGAGGCGATCACGGCGCGCTTCACTACTTGGAGGCCAGCGCGGAGGAGCGCATGTACCCTCTGCGCCGCCTGCCCACGGCGCGCAGCGTCGTCGTGCTCGGCCTGGAGCACCACCACCGCCGCCCCCCGGACCCGGGCGGGCTCACCGGCCTCGTCGCGCGGTACGCCTGGGGCCGCGACTACCACAACCTCGTCGGGAAGCGCCTGTTGAAGCTCATGGCGGAGCTGCGTCGCTTGGGCTTCACCTGTTATGGCGGCGTCGACACCGCGCCGGTCCTGGAGCGCGCCTGGGCAGAATTGGCGGGGCTCGGCTACTCCGGCAAGAACAACGTCCAGATCTTCCCCGCCCGGGGGTCGTGGATGTTGCTCGGCGCCATGGTCACCGACGCGGCGCTGCCCCCAGACGCGCCCTTGGGCGACCACTGCGGCCGCTGCGCCCGCTGCCTGAGCGCTTGCCCCACGGACGCCTTCGTCGGGCCCCACCACCTCGACGCCCGGCGCTGCATCTCCTACTGGACGATCGAGTCCCGTGACGCCGTGCCCGAGGCCCTTCGCGCGGGCTTTGGGCGCTGGATCTTCGGCTGCGACGTCTGCCAAGAGGTCTGCCCTCACAACGCCGCCGCGCCCGACGCCATCGAGGACGAGCTGCTGCCAAAGAACGCCTTCCTCGACCTGCCCGAGCTCCTCGACAGCGATGATCAGGCCCTCCTGGACCGTTTTCTGGGCTCTCCCATCCGCCGGGCGGCGCCCCGGGCGCTCAAACGAAACGCGCTCACGGCCTTGGGCAACCTCGGCGATCCAGCGGGGATCCCGGCGGTTCGCCCCTATGCCGACTCCTCCGACGCGGTCCTGCGGGAGCACGCGCGCTGGGCCCTCGCCCGCCTCGGCGGTTGAGGGGAGACGCCCGGGCCCGCGGCCTTGGTGCTCTAATGGGCACATGACGACCCCTCGCCCGACCCCTCGCCCAACGCCTCCTGCGGCGCCCCCGGGCCGACCCAACAACGTCAAGCGCCTCGGCGCCTGGCTCACGCGGCTGAGCCTGCTCTCAGTCTGGGCGTTCACCTTGGGCATGGCGCCGATCGTCGCGTTCGTCGGCGCGCCGCTCATGGCCGGCCTGCGAATCTGGGCCGGGGACACCGAGCCCAACTTTGACGGCCTGCCCTTCCCTTGGGGGTGGATGGGGCTCGGCCAAGGTGTCGGCACGGTCGGGCTCGTCGGCCTGTTCTTTGAGGAGCGCCCGGTCTGGGCGGCGCCGGCGCTGGCGCTCGGCCTCGGCGGCGCGGCGGTCTTGGAGCTCAGGCACCTCCTCCAGCTCTACGCGGCGGCGGGGGGCGCCCCAAGTTGATCGTCGAGGTCCGAGGCGCCGACGGCAAGACCGAGCGGCTCACCCAAGCCCAGTTTGAGGAGCAGGTGCGGGACGGGCTCCTGGGCCCAGAGACCCTCGTGCGTGTGGAGGCGGTCACCGGGCGACGCTTTCGGCCCCTGAGCACCTTAGAGCTCGCCGAGCCGCTCATCGATCCCGAGCAGCGGGACTACCGCCAGCGGGTGCGCTACGCCGCGCCGCTCGTCACCGCGGCCTTGGTCGGGGTGCAGGTGCGGCTGTACCTGTGGTCCAAGGTGCCCGGCGTCGATGTCTGGCTCGTGGACCACCTCACGAACTGGGCCCCCGCCGCCTTGGAGCTGGGCGAGGTGCATCGCCTCATCACCTATGGGTTCCTGCACCTGAGCTTCACCCACCTCGCCCTGAACATGCTGTTCTTGGCCTGGGCGGGGTCCAACCTAGAGCGCGCCTTGGGCCGTCGGAACCTGCTCAGCGTGTGGATGGTCTCCGTCGTGACCGGCGGGGCCCTGTCGTTGTGGATGAGCCCAGGGCGCCCAAGCCTCGGCGCGTCGGGCGGTGACTTCGGGCTGCTCGCCGCGGCGGTGATCTTCGGCTGGAAACACGAGGAGCTCCTGCCCGAGTCCACCCGGCGGCAGTTCGGCTGGGGGGTGCTGCCTTACCTCATCTATCCTCTGCTGATCGGCCTACAGTCCGAGGCCGTCGACAACTGGGGGCACCTCGGAGGTCTGGTCGGCGGCGCGGTGATGGCGACGCTCCTGCACCCCGAGGGGTTCGCCCAGCACACCGTGCCCAACCGCCGCGTCCGACGGCTCGCGCTCTTGGGCCTCGGCCTGACGCTCGGGGCCTTACGCCTCGTCGGCCCCCAGCTCATCGTGCTGGAGCCCTTGGTCAGCTCCGGGCTCATCGCCAGCCGACCGAGCGCCTGGCGGGAGGGCTGGGCGTTCACTGATGATCGTGGCTGGCTCTCCCCCACCGACAAGGCCGCGCTGGTCGTCACCACCCGCAGCTACGAGCGCCCGCCGGGCCCGGCGACGGCCACGAAGGCGTTCTTGGACCAGCTCGACGACCGCGCGTCTGGCCTCGCCGTCGTGCGCCAGAGCTCGTTCACCCGCGACGGCTGGCCCGCCCAGCGTGTCGAGCTGACCTTTATGCTCGGCGGCGTCAGCCAGCGAATGCACGCCGTGATCATCACCCGAGGCGCATTCGTGCACCGGGTTCACCTGCATGGCCCCTCCACGGCCTCGGCGCGCATCAGCGCCCTGGCGGAGCGCGCCTTCGCCGAGGTCCACATCTCGGAGCCCGAGTCCTTGACCCTCGCCCGGGACGCGGTGCGCCGGGATCCCGGATCATGGCTGGCGCTCGTGGAGCTCGGGGAGCACGCCGGCGACGCCGGGCTCACGGCGGAGGCCGAGCGCGCCTTCGACACGGCGATGCCGTTGGCTGGGCCGCGTCGGGCCCGGGTGGCCGCGGGCCTCTTGGAGCTGTGGGCGGACTACGCCGAGGCCGCCAAGCCCGCGCGGGTCGAGGCGCTCTTGCAGGAGCATCCCGACGATCCGCGGGTGGTGCACGGCGCGGCCATGGTCTACGCGGCCTTGGGCGAGCGCGCCCGGGCCGAGGCCATGCTGCTCGCCGCCTTAGACCTCTGGCCCGACGACGTGCCCCTGCGCCGCGCTCTGGAGGCCATCGAGCGCGGCGAGCCGTGACAGACCGGCGAGGCCCTGCCTCAGCGGCGCGGCGAGGGCCAGGTCATGCCGCCGCGACGCATGGCGCTCGGCACGTCTTTGGGGAAGATCGGCTGCGGCTTCACCTGCTGGTTCGCGGCCTGGGGCACCATGTCGGGGAAGAAGCTGAACCACCCCTGGCCAAAGACCTGATCCCAGCGCATCCCTTTGAGCTTGTCGTTGGCGATGGCGCCACGAAGCTGCTTGAGCGCCTCGCTGCCGTCCGTGCCCCCGAGGCCCTCGACGGTGACGGCCAGGGCTTGATCCCGCTGTCCGATCTCCAGGTGAAGCCACGCGCGCAGGCCCCAATAGAGCGGCTCCTTGCTCGCGAAGTACTCGGCCTTGGCCAGCTTGGCGAGGCCCTCAGCGGTCTTGCCCTCGCGGTGGAGGATCACCGCGAGCATGCCCATGGCCTGCCAGTTGCGGCTCCACGAGCCCTCCAGGAGCGGCCGCGCGGCGGAGGTGTTGCGCTGGAGGTACTCGATCGCGCCGAGCTGGGCGTTGAGCTGCTCGTTCACCAAGAACTGCCAGCGCGCCAAGGGGCGAGCGGACTCCAAGAGCTGCTTCGCCTCGTCGATCTTGCGCTGCTGCAGGACCGCCATCGCCGCGCCCAAGACGGCCTCGACCTGCTTGGAGGTGCGCCGGGCCAACAGGAAGAAGGCCACGGGGAAGACGAACAGCGCGGGGGCTAAGCCATACGTCCATTTGCCGCTGAGCGCGCCCAGACCGAAGGCGGCCAACGCGAGGCCGAGGGAGATGAGGAGGTTGAGCACGGTCGCTCCTGAGCCGGGCGGCTCGTCTTATCCGTCCTCGCCGCCTGCATCCAGGCGCGTCGCCGAGAGCGTGCCCTCGGCGGTGAGACGGCCGGACTCGCCGGTGCTGAGCGCCCACTCGTCCTCGACGTCATAGCGCCCGGTGAAGCCGTCGCCGGTCCAAACGATGTCGGCGGTGAAGCGGACCGCGTGGCTGGAGATCACGGGCTCCTTGTCGGTGAGCTCGGTGACGTCTACCTCCCAGCTCGCCGTCGGCATGTCGAGGGTGAAGGTGTTGCAGCCTGAGGCGCCCTCCTCAAAGTTGGCCGTCAGCTCACCCTCGGGGAGCGTGATGCGCATGACGCCGTTGGACGGCGCGTACACGAGGCCCCACTCCCGGGTGCCGTTGTAGAACAGCGCGTCGGCGCGCAGCGCGCCGAGATCCTCCGGGGCGTGGCTGTGCACCGCGCCGAAGACCTCATAGCTGCCGTTGAAGCGGTCGAGATCGGCGCACTCGGTGTTGCAGCCGAAGCTGAAGGCGACGATGAACAGGCCCGTGAGGGTTCGCATGGCTCGCTCCGAGGTCCGAGCGACGAGGTTATCACGCCCAGGTCGCCTTGGGCGCCTTGACCCCGGCGAGTTGCCTCGGTACAACGGCAGACTGCCCCTCTGGAGCCGGATCTATGGCCACGCCTCGCGGCATCGACCTGCGGACCTTCACCCACATCGACATCCTCCAGCCCCAGACCGCGGGCTTCTTGGGACCGTCGCCCAGGGGTACCCGCCCTTGGAGGGCGACGCGGCGCTGTTCGTCGAGGTCTCGCCGGGCATGGACATCAACCGCGTCACCGACGTCGTGCTCAAGGCCACGTCCTGCACGCCGGGGATGCAGATCGTCGAGCGCCGCTACGGCGCCTTGGAGCTTCACCACCGCGATCAAGGCCAGGTGCGCGCCGCCGGCGAGGCCATTCAGCGTGAGCTCGGCTTCACCGTTCAGGATCGCCTCAAGCCCAAAATCATGTCCGAGCAGATCATCCGCGGCGTCACCGGGCACCACAGCCTGCTCGTGAACCGCTTCCGCCACGGCAACCTCCTGCGCGAGACCACCTCCCTCTACGTCCTGGAGGTTCACCCGGCGGGCTACGCGCTCTTGGCGACGAACGAGGCCGAGAAGGCCGCGCAGATCGACGTCTTGGAGTTCATCTCTTTCGGCGCCTTTGGCCGCGTGTACCTCGGCGGCGGCGAGGCCGAGATCGACGAGGCCGCCAAGGCCGCGATCAACGCCCTGCGCGCGGTGACCGGCCGCGAGAACAACAGCAGCGAGACGACGGGCTAAACGCCACGATCAGCGCGCCGCCGCCGGGGCTCCCCCTTTGCGGGGATCACTCGCGGCGGTCATCACGCCGTCCGCCCCCCAGACGATCACCTGGGCCGCGGAGAAGTGCTCGCTCACCTTGACCGTGTGGCCTCGGGACTCCAGGCCCCGCACGACGTCTTGGGGGTAACCCACGTCGAGGTTCACCAGATCGGGCATCCACTGGTGGTGCATCCGGGGCGCGGCGAGGGCCTCGGCGGGGTCCATCCCAAAGTCGAGCACGTTGCAGATGATCTGCAAGGTGGCGCTGATGATGGTGGAGCCGCCTGAGGCGCCGACGACCATCACCACCCGGCCTTGGGCGTCGTAGACGATGGTGGGCGTCATCGACGAGAGCGGGCGTTTGCCCGGGGTGATGGCGTTGGACTCTAAGCCGATGAGCCCGAAGGCGTTGGGCACGCCGGGCTTGGCCACGAAGTCATCCATCTGGTTGTTCAGCAGAACGCCCGACTTGGGGGCGACCACCTGGCTGCCGAAGCTCGTGTTGATCGTCGTCGTGAGCGCCACGGCGAGGCCCGAGGCGTCGAGCGCCGAGATGTGCAGGGTGCCGGCGTCTTTGGGGGCGTCGATGGGCGCGCCGTAGCGGTCGGACGGGAAGGTGCGGGAGGGCCACACGCTGCGCTGGATCTCGGCGATTCGGGCGGGCGCCAAGAGCGCGTCCACGGGCACGTTCACGAAGTCCGGGTCGCCCATCACCCGCGCGCGGTCGGCGTAGGCGTGCTTCATCAGCTCGGCGAGCAGGTGCACATGCTCTGAAGAGTTGTGGCCGAGCTCCTTGACCTCAAAGCCCTCCAAGGCCGCGAGGAGCTGCAGCAGCACGGCGCCGCCGGAGGATGGCGGGGGCATCGTGACGAGCGTGTAGCCCCGGTACTTGCCGATGAGCGGCGCGCGCTCTTTGGGGGCGACGGCGGCGCCGTGC